>JAAUUE010000280.1 GCA_012031635.1 Coleofasciculaceae cyanobacterium SM2_1_6
TCTCCCTAGGGAGAGGGACTTTCCTCTTACTCCCCTTCTCCTAGGGAGAAGGGGCTGGAGGATGAGGGGCTTTTTCCTTATTCGCACAAGAGGTCTACTGTTCACTGTTCACTGATTTACTCCCATTCGATCGTGCCGGGGGGCTTGGAGGTAATGTCGTAGACTACTCGGTTTACCCCCTTGACTTCGTTGACAATTCGGTTCGAGATGATTTCTAGCAGATCGTAGGGAACCCTTGCCCAATCGGCGGTCATGCCGTCTTCACTGGTGATCAACCGGAGGACGATCGGGTAGGCGTAGGTACGTTGATCTCCCATCACGCCTACACTTCTGACAGGCAGCAACACTGCAAAGGCTTGCCACAGGTCGTGATAAACGCCCCGGCGGTTAATTTCTTGGCGCACGATTAGATCCGCATCCCGGAGGATATTTAGGCGATCGGCGGTGACTTCCCCCAAGATGCGAATGGCAAGCCCGGGACCAGGGAAGGGATGACGGTTGACAATTTCTTCGGGTAAACCAATGGATTTGCCGACTTTGCGGACTTCATCCTTAAATAGTTTCCTGAGCGGCTCCACCAGCTTGAACCGTAGATCCTTGGGTAAGCCACCGACATTGTGATGACTCTTGATCTTCACAGCTACCCGTTCCCCGGTTTTGGGATCGTGATTGGTGTCGGCAGACTCGATCACATCGGGGTAGAGAGTGCCTTGAGCAAGGTAGTCAAAGGGTCCTAGGCGCTTGGATTCTTCCTCAAAGACTTGGATAAATTCGTGACCGATGCGGCGGCGTTTTTCTTCAGGGTCGGTAACTCCGGCAATCTGGGCAAGGAAGCGATCGCGGGCATTCACGTACTGGACATCAATGTGGAACTGTTCGTTAAATAATTTTAGTAATCTTTCTGGCTCTTCCTTTCGCATGAAACCCTGATCGATGAACATACAGGTAAGCTGGTCACCGATCGCCTGATGCAACAAAAAGGCTAGGGTTGAAGAATCTACACCACCAGAGAGCGCTAACAAAACTCGCTTCTGACCAACCTGCGATCGGACTTCCCGAATCGCCTCTTCCACAAACACCGCCGTTGTCCAAGTGGGTTCACAATCACAGATGTGATAAACAAAGTTACGAATTAGGGCAATGCCACCGAGGGAGTGGACGACTTCTGGATGGAATTGGACTCCGTAGAGCTTTCTGGCGGGCTGAGCGATAGCCGCACATTCTGTATTATCAGTGTGGGCAAGGGTAGTAAATCCCTCTGGCAGGGTGACACAGGAATCTCCGTGGCTCATCCACATGGTCGTCCCATCTTCCACATTGGTTAATAAATCCGTGGGATCATCAATCAGCAGAGATGCCTTGCCATACTCCGCCCGCACAGACCTTTCCACCGATCCACCCAACTGTTGCACCATCAACTGCATTCCATAACAAACCCCCAAAACGGGAATTCCTAGATCCCAAATGCCCGGATCGCAGTGGGGTGCGCCTTCATCATAGACAGAGCTTGGGCCCCCAGAAAGAATGATCCCTTGGGGATTGAGGGCTTTTAGTTGGGCGGGACTGGTGCGGTAGGAAATAACTTCGGAATAAACTTGGGTTTCCCGGATGCGACGAGCGATCAATTCTGAGTACTGGGAACCAAAATCAAGGATGACAATGATTTGGCGTTGCTTGGGGGTCGATCGAGCAACATCAGGAGATGTGGGATCAAACGCACCTGACAAGTCTGAGGATAATTTGGGGGAATCGGAAGCGATGGGGGTATTCACTACTTTGCGATCGGGTCGATGGGTAATTGATTGTTAGCTATTTAACTATTTGATTAAATTTAACATTAAATTTGCTTGAGTTGCGAAAGGAGTTCTGTACCTTGGGGGCTTTGGAAAATAATTTGCCGGGAGCGATCGAACAGGACTGAACCCACCGTCACCGTCTGCTCTGTATGAATGCGGATATATTCCTTGGCTCGGCGATCGATCTGCTGGGTAATTTCTGCGTAGACTAGCTCTGCCCAATCACTCTGAGTCCCTTGATCCCAAGTTCTGAGCAATCCCAACGCCGCATCGGTGGTCGGGCATTGATAGAGTTGTTGCAGTTGGGCAGTGGGTAGCCCGACTTTGGCGGCGATCGCTGTGAAGATTTCGAGCCTGCCGTCGGCCAGATGATGATGGGTATGGAAAATGCCCCCCGCCAGTTTGATTAATTTGCCGTGATAGCCAAACAACAGGATCGATCGAACACCCGCACTCGCCGCCGTCACCAGCATCGAACCCAACCAGTTAGCTGTTTTCACTACATACCTATTATCGATACCCATGCTTTGGATCAGTGCTAAACCATTTTCGCCGATACAGAATACTAAAGGATAAGTTAGAGGCTGGTTTGATTTCCTTGATAAAGTAGATGGTGTAAGGTGGGCATTGCCCACCCTACTTATAGGGTCTGTGGATAATTCCTGTTGATTTGGTAATTGCTCTAACTCTTGGTCGGAGATGCGTGGAGTTAAATGTCTTATCTTTGTTTGGAGTTCGGCTTGGAATATTTTTAGCTGATCGGGAGAACTCAAAGGCTGGGAAATACCGGTAGTGCCGAGGAGAGATAAGCCCTCCAGAACCCCAAAGGCAGCATTAGAAGTCCGCTCGGCAAGTTTTCTGCCCTCTGGCAAGACGATCGTTACCCACAGATTTTCCCCCGGAGCAATTAACCTGCGGAGATTTTCCTGCAATAGTCTATGGGCATAGCGATAAATGGCTGGGTCTCCCTGGGGATTCACGCCGATGCCTTCACCACCCTCGATTGTAATTTCTCCCGTCCCCGGCGACACCTCCACCACTGCCCACAGGGGCGTATTTCTGGTCAAGTCTAAATTATCGCCGGGATCACTCTTAGTGACGGCCAATGCTAGGTGCGATTCTCCTTTCTCCTTTGGAGAGTCTACGCCAACGGGGAGGCTACGCCAACGCAAGCCCGCCACCTGTTCGATGGGAATCTCGACTATTTCTGCCGGAGTCAACAAATCTAGAGATACAGAAATAATCGGCTCTGGTTTTTGCAGCCAACGATAGGCAGCGATCGCCGCAGCACAGGCAAAGACAGGTAGGGTATAACCCCGGCGGGGCAAATTTTCAGGCATTATTTATCAATTAAGTTGCTATAGAGATCCTAAATCATTTTCTAAATTAGATTACTTTTGCTAGGTTATTCCACCCGCCGGCGGCGGGTGACATCATTTAGGACTGCGATAGGATCTTTGGACTTGGATAATTCCTACACTATCTTAGATAAGTCTAACCGCCTATAATAGCTAGGGTTAGGTGTGATGACTAAAAATTAATCAGGTGAAGTCATGGAAATTGGTGTACCCAAAGAAATTAAAGATCAAGAGTTTCGAGTTGGTCTGAGTCCTAGCAGTGTCCGTGTATTAAAGGAAGCTGGGCATCGGGTATGGGTAGAAACTGGGGCGGGAGTCGGGGCAGGTTTTACGGATGCGGAGTATGCCGAAGTCGGGGCAGAAATTGTCTCCACCGCAGACCAAGCTTGGGCGCAACAGTTAGTGATCAAAGTTAAAGAACCCCAAGCCTCAGAATATGGTTATTTACGCAAGGAACTGATCCTCTTTACCTATCTGCATCTTGCTGCCGATCGCCCCCTCACCGAAAGCCTGCTGACCAGTGGGGTCACCGGGATTGCCTACGAAACCGTAGAAATGCCCGATCGACGTTTACCTCTCCTCACGCCCATGAGCATTATTGCTGGCAGATTGGCGGTGCAGTTTGGAGCCAGATTCCTCGAAAGGCAGCAGGGCGGTCGGGGTGTGCTGTTGGGAGGAGTTCCCGGCGTGAAATCGGGCAGGGTCGTCATCCTTGGAGGTGGCGTTGTGGGGACAGAAGCCGCAAAAATGGCAGTGGGCATGGGGGCGCAGGTACAGATCATTGAGCTAAATATCGATCGCCTTGCTTACCTAGAAACCATCTTTGGGTTCCGAGTCGAACTCCTCCACAGTAACTCTGCCCAGATCGAAGCCTCGGTAAAAAACGCTGATTTATTAATTGGGGCGGTATTAATTCCCGGTCGGCGGCGCCCATTCTGGTTTCCAAGGAACTAGTTGCCCAAATGCATCCCGGCTCAGTATTGGTGGATGTGGCGGTGGATCAAGGCGGCTGTATTGAAACCCTCAAACCTACTTCCCATAGCAACCCTGTTTATGTAGAGTCTGGAGTTGTGCATTACGGTGTGCCAAATATGCCCGGAGCCGTACCTTGGACGGCAACTCAAGCCCTCAACAACAGTACCCTGCCCTACATCCTCGAACTAGCCAACAACGGTTTAGGGGCGCTGAAGCGGGACGCATCTCTAGCGAAGGGTTTAAATGTCCAACAGCATCAACTAGTCCACCCGGCAGTCAAGCAAGTATTCCCCGACTTGGTACCTTAAGGGAAATTTCGTAATTACTAGACCTCTTGCGTGAATAAGGAAAAAGCCCCCCAGCCCCTTCTCCTTAGGGAGAAGGGGAGTAAGAGGAAAGTCTCTCTCCCTAGGGAGAGGGATTTAGGGTGAGGATCATGATTCACGCAAGAGGTCTATTCTGTTAGTTGCAGTTCATAAATATTCCAAAAAGTACCTCCTAAAGCTGAATATTTTACTCCCTGAATTTTATTTCTAACAGCTGACAAAGCCAGAGGATTAACGAGATAAATAAAAGGCAGATTTTCTTGGGTGATTTTCTGAGTTTCAATATACAGTTCCCGGCGCTTGACTTCATCAAACTCCCCCGCCGCCTGCACATAAAGATCAGAAATTCTCCGCTCCCAATCTTGTACCACCCGCCCTTCCAAATCTGGTTGACCAGATTTAGGTTTTTGATTAAAAGAATGCAGCGCCCCGTCCACATTCCAAATATTGGCTCCATCATTAGGCTCCGTTCCCCCAGTAAAACCCAGAAGATGGCAGTCCCAATCCAAACTATTTCCCAGCTTATCAACTAATACCCCAAAGGCGATCGTATCCACATCCACCGTAATTCCAATTAACTCTAGATCTTGCTTAATTTGAACTGCCAGAGCCTCCCGAACTTTGTTGCCGCCATTAGTAATTAAAGTAAAGCGGACTCGATTACCTTCTGCGTCTAATAATTGACCTTGAGCGTTATATTTGAACCCTGCGCCCGTGAGCAATTCCCTTGATTTATCTGGATTGTAATCATACATCTGCAATCCTTGTTCTGCACTAAAAAAGAAAGGACTCTGCACCGACAGGGGAGAATTTTGAAAATCTCCTAAGCCCCGGAAAATATTATTAATCATCCGTTGACGATCAATCCCGTAGGCAACTGCTTGGCGGAATTTCACATTATTAAACCAGCGAGATTTAATCGGGTCTACCAGAGGAACACCGTTTCTTTTGCCTTGGTTCAGATTAAAGGAAATAAAATTAGTCCCCGGAGCCGCCCCGCCATTATAAATAGTAAAATCTCCCCGCTCTTCTTCGTTTTTTAGCAGTGAAAAATATTCCGGATTCACACCGATGGAATCCAACCCTCCAGAGCGAAATTGTAGAAAAGCCGTATCTGTATTCTCGACAATTTGCCAAATAAATTGTTCAATATAAGGTTGCTGATTTCCCTGCTGATCTTTACGCCAAAAATAAGGATTCCTTTCAAAAATTATCCGTTCACTGGTGGCATAACTCTTCAATTTATAAGTTCCATTGGTAATAATTTCTTGGGGATTTGTATCAATACTCCACTTAGTTAAAAATAAAGGCTTTCCCTCTTGATCCTTGGTTCTCACGGATTCCTGAAGAGCGTGGGCTGGCAAAATCGGTACTTCTAAATTGCCAAGGAAAGGGACAAAGGGTTCAGGTGTGGTGAATTCAATGCGGCGATCGTCCAGCTTTTTCACCGTTGGTAATTTTCGCTCTTTCCCAATTCTAAAACTGTCGATAACATTACTAGGAATAGCTTCATTGAAATAAATTTCATTGTAAGTGAAAACCACATCATCAACAGTCAAGGGCTTACCATCAGACCACTGTAAATTATCCTTGAGAGTGACAATAATTTGAGTTTTGATTATCCGCAATTTCCCAAGACTCTGCCAACTCTGGCTCTATTTTCCTGTCAAGGGATTTCCCTAACTAAACCTTTATAGGTCAACCCAAAATATTTGG
>JAAUUE010000281.1 GCA_012031635.1 Coleofasciculaceae cyanobacterium SM2_1_6
CCGGGCAGAAAGCAGGTGTGGCGCAGGTTCCAGAATGGAAAATAGAGGTCGATCGCTTGGGTTTAATCACCGAAACTCTCCCAAATGATCCCCAAAATTCTACTTTAGATATTTCCCAAAACTGTACTCCAAGTTCCCCCACAAATTTCCCAGAAGCGATACCTTTATTAAAACTGGTTTACCATCAGGGAAAACTGTTAACAGAGCCGGAAAGTTTGGCAACCATCAGCCACAGAACCACCACCTCGGTAGCAAGTCTGCCCCCGGAGGTTGGCACCCTAGACAGTCCCCAAACTCTCACCATTGAAATTTCCCCAGCCCTAGAAGCCTTAGTGCGAAAAACTCAAAAATCCCTTGTGTTTGCCTAGTATTTCTTGTCAGGGCAAAATCAGGACAGGCGCAAATTGGGTACAAATTGGGTACAAAGCCGACCTTGGGGTCAACTTAACTTCAAAGGTAGTACCAGCCTACTGTTTAATGCTTAGTCCTCGATCCCCCCTAGCCTCCCTTCAAAAGGGGGGGACAAGAAAACTAGCTCAAAGTCCCCCCTTTTTAAGGGGGGATTTAGGGGGATCGAGGTTCAAGTGAAACCAATAACTCTCAAGGTTTTCTTAGTCAAAAATTATCAAAATAGCTCAAAGCTCATGAATTATTCCCCTTTGCTGCCCGTGTTACCAAAAACCAACCATCGCATTGCCCTATTTGGTACCAGTGCCGATCCACCTACGGCGGGGCATCAGGAAATTTGTTGCTGGCTGGGGCAACACTACGACTGGGTGGCGGTGTGGGCTTCGGATAATCCTTTTAAGTCTCATCAAACTCCCCTCGCCCATCGATCGACTATGCTAAAACTTCTATTGGAGGATCTGCGATCGCCCAGTAAGTATGGAGATGGAGGATTTAATTCTGGCTCTAGCCCTGTCTTGAATATTGATCTTTACCAAGAACTGAGTAGCCCCCGGACTCTAGAAACTGTCACCAAAGCTCGACAACTCTGGGGCGAAGAACCCGAACTAACTCTAGTCATCGGTGCGGATCTAATTTCCCAACTCCCTCGGTGGTACCGCCTTGAAGATTTACTGCAACAGGTGCAACTTTTGGTAATTCCCCGGGCTGGCTATCCCCTAGAAGAGCAGGATTTGCAGGAATTAAAATCCTTGGGCGGCAAGGTAGCGATCGCCCATGTCCATCCCCCCGGAGTTTCTTCCACCGATTACCGCAATTCTGGAGACGATCGGACGATTACCCCTCCTGTTGCTGCCTATATTAACCAAGAAAACCTCTACCCATGTCATAACCTAGCCTAAAACCGATGCCAAAAACCGCCAATTTAGCTGATTTTAAAGTAGGGGTAGATAATGTGATTTTTTCCGTGGACATTCCCGAAAATCGTCTCCTTGTCCTCTTGGTACGCCGGAATGAAGCCCCCTACTTGGATACGTGGAGCTTACCGGGGACTCTGGTGCGAGAAGCGGAATCCTTAGAAAGGGCTGCCCACCGGATTTTAGCCGAGAAAATTCAAGTAAAAAACCTCTACCTAGAACAGCTCTACACCTTTGGGGATCCAGGACGGGATCCGAGGGAAGCTCCGGACAGTTATGGAGTCCGCTATCTTTCTGTGAGTTATTTTGCCCTTGTCCGGTTTGAAGATGCTCAACTGAGTAGCGATCGCCACCGCAAAATCATCTGGTATCCCATCCAAGAAGTCCCTCAATTAGCCTTTGATCATAATCAAATTCTCGACTATGGTTATCGCCGTCTGCGAAATAAATTGGAGTATAGTCCCGTAGCTTTTGATGTGTTGCCAGAATACTTTACCTTGAGTGATTTATACCAACTTTATACCACGGTTTTAGGAGAAGGTTTTTCCGATTATTCTAATTTTAGAACTCGTTTAATTAAATTAGGTTTTCTCTTAGATACAGGCTTGAAAGTCACGCGAGGGGCTGGTCGTCCGGCGAGCTTATATCGTTTTGATTCCGAAGCCTTTGCTCCTCTAAAAAACAAACCCCTAGTATTTATCTAAGTTTCTAAATTATAGATAAATTGTAGGTAAATTGTAACTAAATTGTAGATAAATTGTAGGTAAATTGTAGGTAAATTAATAATAATTGAGGATTTATTAATGGTTAAGAAAAAAGAAAATCTCAATCAAACAGAACGCATTGAACGAGCTATTGTTTATACCTTTAAGGATAAGGATTTGATGTGGAAAGCCCTGAAGCACCACTCCTCGGCCCATAGTAAATTTAGCCCCGATGACCATAACCGGAAACTTGCCTTTTTAGGGGAAGCAGTAATTGGTTTGCTGGCAAGCGATCGTAAGTTTACTATGCCTAATTTACCCACGGATTTCTTTGCTGTCAAAATCTTGGGTGAGGTGGGAAAACATTTACATCTAGATGAGTTTATTAAACTAGGCGGGACTACAGCTAACCAAAACCTCGAAGGTATTAGTAATAAAATTGTCGGCGAGGCAGTGGCAGCAATATTTGGGGCAGTTTATTTAGATTTAAATCGAGATATTTATCAGGTTAAAGCATGGTTCTTAAAGAAACTTCTGCCCACTCTCAAGGTTAATACATTAGGGACAAAAGCCCAGAAAGGCTATGAAAATCTTGAACTGTTGGGAACGGCAGTGTTGCATTTAATTACCACAGATTATTTGCTCGATCGATTTCCGACTCTCAAGGAAACTGATCTGGCGGGGATTCGGGGGGGATGCAGTGAACAAATGTTAGAAGCAAGTAAGTTAGACCCGGAATTTCTGGGGCAAATGTATAACAACAATGATTTTTCTGCCCTGAGAGATAATTTAATTAATTCTTTATCTTGAATCTTGTCTTAGCTCTCTATTTTAAGGCAACTATAACGGTAATAACTAATATATGAAAATTGCGATCGCCCAGCTTAACCCGACTATTGGTGATTTAATTAATAATAGTAATCAAATCCTCCAAGCTGCCCAACAAGTTGCCGACCAAGGCGTAGATTTATTAATCACTCCTGAATTATCTTTGTGTGGCTATCCCCCCAGAGATTTGCTCCTCAAATCTAGCTTTCTTGCAGCAATGACAGAGCAGTTAGCTCAATTAGCCAGCCAATTACCTCCAGATTTGTACGTGTTAGTGGGGACAATTCAACCCAATTCCGAGGCGGAAATTAAAGGGCAGAAACCACTATTTAATAGCGTGGCTTGTTTGTATCAAGGACAGGTTCAAGAATACTTTCAGAAAAGACTTTTACCTACCTATGATGTTTTTGATGAAGATCGATATTTTGCGCCCGGAGAAAAGACGGGAATTTTCCGCATGGTCGATCGCTCCCAGAGTTCCAGTCCAGAATTAACCCCAGAATTAAATCCAGAATCAAATCCAGAATCGGGGCAAGAAGTAACGATCGGGGTGACGATCTGTGAAGACTTGTGGAATGATGAGGAATTTTGGGGCAAGCGGAGTTATGGGGTGAACCCGATCGCCGAATTGGGAGCAATACCTGTAGATTTGGTGGTGAATCTCTCGGCCTCGCCCTACTGTGTGGGGAAACAAAAAGTCCGAGAAGCCATGATCTCCCACAGTGCCAAACATTATCAACGGGCAATTATTTATGTAAATCAGGTGGGCGGAAATGATGATTTGATTTTTGATGGCGGCAGTTTTGCCTGCGATCGCACCGGGAAATTAATTCACCGAGCTGCCACTTTTCGCCCAGATTTAACAATCCTTGAATTTGATAGAAATGACCTACTTCCCGGTGAGATCAAAACCCCAGCAGGGACAACTCCCGGTGAGATTTGGCAGGCTTTAGTTTTAGGGGTGCAAGATTATGCTCGTAAGTGTGGTTTTCAGCAGGTGGTGCTGGGGTTGAGTGGGGGTGTGGATTCGGCTTTGGTGGCGGCGATCGCTACGGCGGCTCTGGGGGCAGAAAATGTCTGGGGCATTCTCATGCCCTCTCCCTACAGTTCTGAGCATTCCGTCTCTGATGCCCTCGAATTAGCTCAAATTCTGGGGATTCACACCCAAACCCTACCCATTGGCGATTTGATGCAGGGGTTCGATCGCACCCTAGAGCCTTTATTTGCCGGGACTAAGTTTGGGATTGCGGAGGAAAATATCCAGTCGAGAAGTCGGGGGACTTTGTTAATGGCGATCGCTAATAAGT
This sequence comes from Coleofasciculaceae cyanobacterium SM2_1_6, assembly GCA_012031635.1. GTDB lineage: Bacteria > Cyanobacteriota > Cyanobacteriia > Cyanobacteriales > JAAUUE01 > JAAUUE01. The sequence goes on from JAAUUE010000281.1 coordinate 4,162, forward strand.
TTGGCTATCTGTTGCTATCAACGGGAAATAAATCAGAAATGGCGGTGGGTTACTGCACCCTCTACGGGGATATGAACGGCGGCTTGGCGGTGATTGCCGATGTGCCGAAAACTCAAGTCTACGCTGTCTGTGATTGGTTAAACGCAACCCATCCCCAGTTGAAAATTCCCCAACATATTCTCACCAAAGCCCCCAGTGCCGAACTCAAGCCCGGACAGGTAGACCAAGATTCCCTGCCTGCCTACGAAATTTTGGATGAGATTCTCGATCGATTAATCTGTCAGCACCAATCCCCCACGGAAATTATCACAGCAGGATTCGATCGCCCTATTGTAGAGCAGGTGGTGAAGCTCGTCACCAGAGCCGAATTTAAGCGCCGTCAAGCTCCCCCCGGCTTGAAAATTACCGATCGAGCCTTTGGGACTGGCTGGAGAATGCCGATCGCCGCCCGGTGGTCATGAGCTTAGTTGGGAAGAAATCACCAGAACTTTACAAAACTGCCTAGGGAAATTACAAGAAATTCTAAATAAGGGGTGACACCCCTCATGCTGCTATGGTATATTTTGTTTAGTAGATGCACCCTGATGATTAGGAGAGTTCCTCGGAGCTCTCTCTTTTTTGCTTATTTTTCCCAAAAATCCCTAAACTCAAATCTAAACTTAAACTTAAACCTAAACTCAAACTTAAAGCTGGACTTGGCTGAGAATATAGCGGAGTCGATCGTAATCATCTTTAATAGAACACTGAGAGTCCTGCCGACTTGGACTAGCCAGGGTCGATCGAAGCGGCGCAGTTGATAGATTTCTCGGATAGTAGCCGCAACGAGGGACTCCACCGGGGCTTGGGAAACTTGGAGGAGCGATCGCAGGAAATCTAATTTGTCAGTAAAAGCAAACATCAATTCGGGGTCACAACGGTAAACCGCTTGATGGATTTGGGGTGGACGGGGAGGCAGGTATTGATAAAATTTTGTCGGCTCTGGGGTGGCAAAACCAACGATCGCCGCATGAAACTCAGTTTTCAGCATGGCAAAAATTTGGGGCTGCTGTTGTTGCAGTTCTTGGAGAGATAGGCCCAAGGCGGTGGCTTTATGCACAGAATCAATGGGAGCCGTGGTGGCATAATAAACTACTGCTAAAACTTGGTTGCCCGATTCCTCATCCGTCGCCATCACCCAACTCCCAAAGGGCGGCATGACTGGAAAACTTAAATCCTCCGGCTCTAGGCACTGGGCAATAAATTCCGTCGTCTCTGTGGCGATGACTTCACCAATATGGGCTTCAGGGCGGTTGTGTTCACTAAACTGGGGTAAGGGTAAGCGCATGAAATTAATCTCTGGTGAATCCGAACTTAAAAGATTCTGAACATCTTTCTATTAGAATAGGGTGGAATGTCTAGATTATCTCTCGATATTTTTGCTAATGTCTCTACAAAATTTTCTATGTTGGATACTAACCCGAAAGCTAAATCTCTATCTTCCCCGTTGAATCAGTGGATTCACAAAACCATCGGGCGGGAAGGACTACGCTTGAAGGTACGCCTCAACTCTCACAAACTTTACATTATCTGTGAAGGGAAGAATTTACCCGAATCTAGCTCGATCGCCGACCAACTCAAAAAAGCTATCCCCTCGGCTCTGCCCCTATTGCAACAGGAGTCAGTGGAGTGTATTAATGTCTACGGTCTGCTCCTTGGCAAGATCATCCCCAGTGGTCAGAAACCCTACTTATAAATTTTCCGGTTAAGACTACCTTCGGGTTGGATGAAATAAATCAATTAGACGCAATAGATCGCTTAAATCATTCTCATCTCGATCGCCTTCCAGACAATCCCTCGAAGTCAACTCCAGTCTCAACCCCAGAAATTTCTCAAAAATCAAACCCAAAATCAAACCCAAAATCAAATCTAGAACTTAATCAATCTCTGATCGACCGGACTCCTGATCATTCCCCAAACCCCAGAGCCAAGTATATTTCTAACACCCTCACCCTCA
>JAAUUE010000282.1 GCA_012031635.1 Coleofasciculaceae cyanobacterium SM2_1_6
AGCCCCAGCAGGGGAAGCACTGTTGCTGTCAGCTCTACTTCAAAACATGAATTAAATTTAAAACCATTGAGAACACCGCCCTGTATTCCTATCCCATGCCTACTGAATCTATTGTAGGGTGTGGCGGCGGTGGCAGCAGAGTTCTGGTAATTTTGGCTACTTTTCTTAACTTTGATCTTAATTTTAATGCTGAATCCAGGCTATTAACTACTTCCCTAACTACTCCAGCCCTCTTCTCCCTTGCGAAAGAAAGCTAGAGCTTTACCCTTAGATAGGACAATATTAAAACCCGCCACTTTAATTTCTGGGGTCTTATGAATTAACTCGGTAATCAGTTCCACCATGCCAGCATAGCTGGGTTGATCCTGCCAATAACCTGCCGCCCAGTCCTCGATGACGTAGTAGCCACCGGGGGGGACAAAATCCCAGAGGACTCGGAAACAATTTTCTGTTTCCCGGCGGAAGTGAGCGCCATCATCGACGATAATATCAAACCCGCCAAATTCCTTTGCCAAAGCTGCTAAGCCCTCACTATCATTTTGGTCACACTGGCGAATAATCACATTGTCAGGGAAAGCAATGTCAGGAATATTCAGGTCAATCCCGACGATCTGAGTTTCGGGGTGACTAAAATAATCAGCCCAGTATTGGATAGAGCCGCCTTTGAAAATACCAATTTCGAGGAGTTTGATTTTTTTCTTCTTCAGGGCATCAAAAATAATTAGGTAATCAAAAATTAAACCGTTAGTTAACTTGTCAGAATCGTACTGCATTCAAACTCCTATGATTAGTCGCCATCATCATACCAAAGTTGTTTCAGCTTGTTTCAGAAATAGAAAAAATTTAGCAGGGTCTTGCCTAACTCTCCTGTTCTAAGGAAGAATTTTCAAGATGGTCACTGAGCGGCTTGCCTTGAGCGGAGTCGAAAGGAGCCGAAGTGTAGTCACTGAGCGGCTTGCCTTGAGCGGAGTCGAAAGGAGCCGAAGTGTGGTCACTGGTCGATTCGATCGGTTCACTGTAAAAGATTGTCGGAGTGGGCGCATTGCCAACGGTTCCTTGGAGATGGGGCGGGGCGGGGTTGTCAGCAGCTAGATTTTCTGGTCGATCGATCTCCACAGTCACTTGGAGATGGGGCTGAGTAGGGGGGGGCAGCACTGAGCTTTTTTTGTGCATCTTGTCTTCCCTGCTTATTGGCCGAGGCTTGGAGGTATTCTAGGGTTTTGAGGATGCGCAGTGCAGAGTCGTAGGATTCTTCAATGAGTTCTTCTCGTTCGGCGGGGGAGTCTACGAGGTCATCAACTACTAGACGGAGGAAACCAATCATGGGGGTGAGGCGCGAGCGAATTTCGTAGGAGATTTTTTCTAGGGCATCGTTAACGGCAGTTTTAATGACCGCATGGGCATCTTGGTCAAACTGCATGGCATACAACTGGGTGTAGTAACCACCTAAACGTAAAAGTTCCTCATGGTTGCCGACTTCCACAACCCTGCCCTTGTCCATAACTGCGATCTGGTCAGCCTTTTGAATGGTGGATAAACGGTGGGCAATGACGATCGTGGTGCGATTGCGGCAGAGTTCTTCTAGGGCTTGTTGGACTAGACGTTCAGAGACAGTATCTAGGGCGCTGGTGGCTTCATCTAGAATTAGAATGTCGGATCCCGGAGGAGGGCGCGGGCGATCGCTAGTCTTTGGCGTTGCCCCCCAGAGAGCATTACCCCTCGATCGCCAACTTGGGTATCAAAACCATCGGGCAGTTGAATAATAAACTCGTAGGCATTAGCGCGTTTGGCTGCTTCGATGACCTCGTGATTTGTAGCTTGCTCTCGACTGTAGGCAATATTGTTGTGGACAGAATCATTGAACAAAAAAGTATCTTGGCTCACAATCCCCAGATCCCGGCGGAGCGATCGCAGGTCATACTCCCGCAGGTCTTTGCCATCTAGGGTAATGGTTCCAGATAAAGGATCATAGAACCGGGGAATTAGATCCGCTAGAGTTGATTTTCCGGCTCCAGAGGCTCCCACCAAGGCGAGGGTAGTTCCCTTGGGGATCCAGAGATTGATCTGGTCTAATACCAGATTGTCTTGGTTAGGGTAGGCAAAACTTAGATCTCGGAACCGAATTCCCTCTTGAATTTTTTGGTAGGGATAGGAGCCATTGAGCATGATGGGTTTGTTCTCCCGGTTGAGGAAGTTGGCAATAATTTCGGCACTGGGAATGGCGTTGGCTAGCCCACTCCGGGAGGAATTGAGCTGCCCCACAAAGGGGAGGAGCCGGAAGAGGATAAATAGATAGGTCAGGAGCAGAGTCGACAGGGAATCTAGCTGATTGACAAAAAATACCCTACCGATGGTGACAATTCCCAAGATGGCTAAAATACCGCTGATCTCATTGACGGGGGCGATCGCTGCAAAATAGGACTGGGAACGAAACTCGGCAACTTCTCGCTCTTCAATCAGGGTTGATAGGCGCTGAAACTCGTGGTCTTCGTTGGCGACTCCCTTGATTAAGCGAATCCCAATCAAAATTTCTAGGAGGGCTGTGGAATAGCGGGCGGACTTATCGGAGAGGATTTTGCCGAAGTTTCTCGCTTTTCTAATAAAAGTCTGATTCAGGAGCGTAACCAACATTAAGAGACAGGTAGATACGATCGTCAGCTGCCAAGAAATAGTTAATAAAATTGCGACAAAAACCAGAATTGTCACCATGATCGTGAAGATGTTAATCCCCGTCCGCACGGCTCCGGCGGCTCTCCCTACTTCGTTACTAATCTGGTTAATAATATCCCCGACCTTGGATTTGGTATAAAAATCTAAGTCCACATCCAAGAGCAACCGTAAGCCATCTTTGCGCATTCCATTAACCAGTAACTGGGAAAGCCGACTGGAGACGAGGATATTGATATAGCCACAGAGGTTTTTGAGGATGATCCCAGCGATAACCACGATCGTCAGGCTCAGGAGTTCTTGTTCTGGGGAAATGATTGACAGGAAATTAAATAAGCTCTTGATCAGAGGCGGCATCCCCGTAACGGAAAATTTATCTTGCCCTAAGAAGCCAAGAATCAATGGCACCATTAGAGTGGTACTAATGCCATTAAAGACTGCTCCAGAAAATCCAAGGGTGATGGTCAGGATGACCAAGAGGGGATATCTGAGGGCGAAACTTAGGAGGAGGTAGTTAGCAGACATAAACTCGTGGGGATTGCAAAATCTGGGAATTAGAGACGATCGACAATTTTGCTAAGAATTGTTGCCATCCGCTCAAAGCTATACAGTTCTATACAGCGTTGTCTTGATTGATTACCCAGCAGATTGGCAGTATCTAGATGATCCCAAATCCATTGAATCTTTAGGGCAATTTCCTCGATCGCTCCCGGAGTTACTAAATAACCAGTATCTGCCAGAATTTCAGGAATATCACCAACTCGAGTCGCCAAGATCGGTTTCGCCATCGCCATGCCTTCTGTAAGTTTAATGGGAAATTGAGCGATCGCTGTTAAATCTTCCCGTTGGGGAACCACAAAAATATGCGCCGCCGCCACAATCTCTGGCATCAGGTGAGGTGGAAACTGGGGTAATTTTAGAATCCATCTGCCCCACCTCTGCATTAACTGCTCTAGGTAATTATCTCCAATTTCTGTCCCGCCCACAATTACCAAGCGATAATCTGGCTGATCCAACTGCTCTAGAGCTGCTAATACATCTTCTAATCCCTTGTGGGGACGGGCTGTACCCGGAAATAATAACACTCGATAATCTTGGAAACCATACTTGAGACGACTAGCTGTTGGGTCAAAATTGGCGGGGTTAAACAACTCCACATCCTTGCCGTTGGGCAGGTAAGTACCCCCAAACCGATATTGCAGAAAGCGGGTATCCACCGTCAGGGCATCGGCTTGGGCAATTAATTTTTCACTCCACTGGACATACAGGGGATGGTTGGGGTTGCGTAAGGCTCCTTGGGGCTGGATCACATCCCTGGCCAGTTGCTTGATGGTCGGACGGTACTGCCAGTCATCACCCCCATGCCAACTCATCTCCCAGTCATCTAGGTCTAACATCACCGGAATTCCTGTCTGCCAGCGTTTAATTAAAGCCAAGCCGAGGCTAGTGGGGCGGGGTTTGACGGCGTAGAGCAGATCCGGGGTACTGGATGCCATCAAGGTTAATAATTCTCGCAGGTTGGGGATGATTTGGGGATAGTTACCGCCGGGCAGGGCAAAGACTTCTAGATTTTCTGGGGGGGCGGGGTAAACTCGTTCACCAAAGACTAAACCATAAATTTTCACGGTATGTCCTAATTTTTGGAGTACCTGAGCTAAAAGATAAACTCTGGTGGTGGCTCCCCCGTGGAGGTCTGGAGCAAGGAGGGCGATCGTTTTAGCCATAGATTTTTATTTTTAACTGATTTCAACCATTAATTTTTAACAACTAGGGTGGGCAATATCCACCTTACATAAACCTTGCACAAACCTTACATAGACCTTACATAGACCTTGCATAGACCTTAAACAAACCTTACACAAACCTTGCATAAACCTTGCATAAACCTTGCATAAAAATTACGCAAACCTTACATAAACCTTACATAAACCTTACATAAACTTTGAACAAAAGTATCAGCTAAAAAACTTGATCTGCCCTAGCTGTAATTTATCAAAGACTTCCCGGAGGCGTGTAGCCTCTCCCCCGAAAAATTGATCCTTGGCTTCGGCTCGGAGCATCACGGCGACCAGTTGGGCATAGTCTCGGCGGCTAATCTGCCCAGTTTGGGCAATTTGTTCTAGGATTTTAGTAATATCTTTCTCGGTGATATTAGTTTGCATAGATAAAAGTTGGCATAGTTAGCTTGGGTGATTCGTTTACCTGTTCTAATGTTTAGATTTTAATTCGGGGATTTTAATTTTCATATATTCATATAACTTACGCAAATTCTGCTGTTAACCGCCATTGGCAGGGGTGCAAGGCTTTGCGTCCTTACCATATTTACAGTGTTTGCGTAAGTCCTGTTTAGGTTCTAGTTTGCTGGTTGATGAAATTTACCCAAAACCGATCGATGCTCGATCAAGGAAATAGTCCCCCCTATGGAAATTATCCAGATTCCGGTCTTAAGAGACAATTATATTTTTTTATTGGTCGATCGCCCCCAACAGATCGCTGCGGTGGTAGACCCAGCCCAAGCTGCCCCGGTGCTCCAGCATCTCGATCGCCTCAATCTCAGACTTACAGCCATTCTTAATACCCATCACCACAGTGACCATATCGGCGGCAACCACGAACTCCAAGCGCATTTTCCTGAAGTTGTCATCTACGGCGGAGCCAAAGACCGGGGCAGGATTCCGGGGCAGCAAGTATTTCTGGAAGAAGGCGATCAGGTGCAGTTTGTCGATCGAGTCGCCCAAGTTTATTTTGTTCCCGGTCACACCTACGCCCACATTGCCTACTACTTTCCCCCTAGTTCCCCATCAGAACCGGGAGAATTATTTTGCGGAGATACCTTATTTTCTGGGGGCTGTGGCAGATTATTTGAAGGAACTCCGGCGCAAATGGTGGATTCTCTCGGTAAACTCAGAGCTTTGCCAGACCAGACGCGGGTATGGTGCGCCCATGAATATACTCTAAAGAACCTACAATTTGCCCTCGAAGTCGAAGCGGCGAATCCAGAATTACAGGCAAGATTTCAAGAAGTCCGCTTGGCTCGATCGCAGAATCAGCCCACTATTCCCGCTTGGCTGGGCATCGAAAAACAAACTAATCCCTTTCTACGTTGGGATCTTCCCCGCCTCCAAGCCAAAGTTGGCAAGACTGATAGTGTTGGCACTTTTACTAAATTGCGGGGGATGAAAGATTTGCATTGATACTTGTTCTAGCTTTTCTGGCAAGCATTGCTTCTGTTTTTTTACCCAAATGACCACATCTTACTTGTACTGAGCGGAGTCGAAGTATCTGCACTCACTTCCCCGGCTTAAACTTTCTTCACCATCTCGGTCTTTGCTATAGTATCAAGGGTTTCGACAAAGGTTTGTTTGCACCCTAGACAAAGATAGCGTTGATGATCATTAGACCTCTTGCGTGAATCATGACCCTCACCCTAAATCCCTCTCCCTAGGGAGAGGGACTTTCCTCTTATTCCCCTTCTCCCTAGG
>JAAUUE010000283.1 GCA_012031635.1 Coleofasciculaceae cyanobacterium SM2_1_6
GGGCGGGCATCCAAGCCTAGATTTAGATTTAGATTCAAATTTAGATTCAAATTTAGATTCAAATTTAGATTCAAATTTAGATTCAAATTTAGATTTAGATTTAGATTCAAATTTAGATTTAGATGGGGATGTGGAGGCAGATTTAGATGAAAGAGGCAAATTTCCCCATTTTGAGTTATTCAATGCTCGATCGTGGGGACTGATTATCTATGACGAAGTGCATCTATTGCCTGCCCCGATATTTCGGATGACGGCGGAACTGCAAGCCCGGCGCAGATTGGGCTTAACTGCCACTTTAATTCGAGAAGACGGGAAAGAGGGAGATGTATTTGCCTTGATTGGGCCGAAACGCTACGATGTTCCTTGGCGAGAGTTGGAAGGACAGGGATTTATTGCCACAGCCAACTGTACAGAAATTCGGGTTGCCCAGAGTGAATCACAAAAAATGACCTATGCCCTTGCTCCCCGGCGGCAACAATTTCGGATTGCGGCGGAGAATCCCCAGAAATTAGTGGTAGTGCAGCACTTACTCCAAAAAGAAGCCGGACATCGATTGTTAATTATTGGCGAATTTATTGACCAATTGGAAGCGATCGCCAAAATCACTAACTTACCTTTGATCACTGGCAAAACCAAACAAAGCGAGCGCGATCGGCTCTACACCGCCTTCCGCAATCAAGAAATTGCCGGGTTAATTCTCTCACGGGTCGGGAATTTTGCAGTGGATTTACCTGATGCTGATGTTTTAATTCAGGTCTCCGGGAAGTATGGTTCCCGGCAAGAAGAAGCCCAGCGCCTCGGACGCATTCTCCGCCCCAAAACCGATGGCCACGCTGCCAGTTTCTATAGCTTAGTATCCCTACAAACCTGTGAAGAAGATTTTGCCCGCCATCGCCAATTATTCCTCACCGAGCAAGGATACAACTATCATATTGAAGTCCAAGGTGATGTCTATAGCAGTCCTAAATGATTTCACCCGCCGCAGGCGGATGAAGTCACCTACCAAAAGCAATCTAATCTAGCAAAGGATTTAGGATCGCTATAGTCAGCAATGTCCAGTCTAGATTGTCTAATAGCCTCCAATTCTGTCTATGTTTCCGATCGTTACCACCGTTCTGCTTTGGGTTTTGATTATTGGTGTCCTCTGGTATGTCCTGACCCAACTAATTACCAAGAAAGCCCTAGCGAGAATTGGGATTGTCTTACTGCTCTTGGTGATTATCCTTGCTTTTTTCAACCCGAATGATGGCTTTGGGGGGACATGGTGGCGGTTGTTGTCCTTGCCTCTCAAGCCCTTGGGGCTGGGGATTTTTTTACTGGGTTTTGCGCTGCGCCAAGGTTTTAAGAAGGTTGGTGGAGAATTGGTGGCGGTGGCTTTTTTTAGTTCTCTTTGTAGGCAGTTCGCCAATTTTAGCAACCCTCCTTGCCCAGCAAACAGCCATGAATTCCACTCAAAATACGGCAACAGAGCAACGTCTCCCGCCAGCGACGATCGTGCTTTTAGCCCGGGGAACCACCAAGATTAGCCGTTTTCCTCGGCGAGAAGTGCAGTTAACAGAGCAGGGCGATCGCCTCCTTGCCACCGCCAATATCTATGGGCAGGAGGTGTTTTTTGGGAAGCAGCCCTTGGTGATTGTTAGTGCCGGGCGGCGATCAGGGATCCCCATTGAGGATTCTAATGCCATCGAAGCCAACGATGTCCGAGTGTTGCTCAGTCGTTTTGGCATCCCAGAATCCCAGTTAGTTGTTGAAACTCAAGGTCTCGATGTCCGCACCAGTGCTGAGGCGGTGACAAAAATTTTACAGGATCGAAATCTTCAAAATCAGCCAATTATTCTCACTACTTCGGGGCTAGAAATGCGGCGGGCGATCGGGACTTTTGCTGAGCTAAAGATCCAAGTTATCCCCAATCCTACGGATTTTATTCCCGGAAATATCAAGCCAGTTAACCTCAATAACATAGTCGTTGAAGACCTCGTACCCAATGTCGAATCTTTGCTACTCACCTCTCGCATAGTTGATGAATATCTAGTGCAAATTTATTATTTTCTCCGGGGTTGGCAGGGGATTAATAGTTGTTTTGCTTGTAATTAGGTGACTTCCGGGGAATCGGAGCCTGTAGGAATACCAGTTTTACAACTAAAATAAAAAGACTAGAAACTAAATTAGAATCCATGGCTGCTTATTCTCGGCTTAGAAAGCTCCAAGATTATCTGCGTCCCCATTGGCAGAAATTATTTTGGGGCATTATTTCCTTATTTGTTGTGAATGCGATCGGGATTTACATTCCCCTCCTGATCCGGGATATTGTCGATCAACTGCGAGTCACCTTTAGCTTCGATCGCCTCTGGTACTATGTAATTCTGATTTTTGCCCTCGCTTCGATCATGTGGTTTATCCGCATGGCTTCCCGGACTATTTTATTTGGCTTGGGCCGACAGGTAGAGTTTGATCTCAAGCAAAAAATATTCCAACATCTCCTCACCCTCGACCCCGCCTACTTTGCCCAAAATACTGCCGGAGACCTGATTAACCGAGCAACTAGTGATGTGGATAATATCCGCCGCTTGTTGGGGTTTGCGATTCTGAGTTTAGCCAATACCTTTTTTGCTTACAGTCTGACTTTTCCGGTGATGCTGGGCATTAGTTGGTGGTTGAGTTTAGCCACGATCGCTATTTATCCGGTGATGCTGGTGAGTGTTTCCCTCTTTAGCGACAAACTGCGGGAACAACAGCAGGAAGTCCAAGAAGAACTATCAACTATTAGTGAACTGGTGCAAGAAGATATTAGCGGGATTTCCCTAATTAAAATCTATGCCCAAGAGGAAAATGAACAGCAAGCCTTTCGCCAAACCAACCAACGGTTATTAATGGCAAATTTGCGCCTCGCCCAGACCAGAAATGTCTTGTTTCCCATAGTCGAGGCTTTAGCCTACGTTAGTTTGCTAGTGCTGTTGGGATTGGGGACGGGGGCGATCGCCGACGGCAGTATCAGCGTAGGGGATTTTGTCGCTCTGCTAATTTACGCTGAAAGATTGGTATTTCCCACAGCTTTGCTGGGCTTCACGATCACAGCTTATCAACGAGGGGAGGTGAGCATCGATCGCATTGAAACCATTCTCATGGCAAATTCCCAAATTAATGATCTAGAAACCGCTATTTCCCTGCCCATGGAGAAAATCCAAGGCAGCCTCGCAGCCAAACACCTGAGTTTTAGTTTTCCCGGTAGTAATACTCCAGCCCTCAAAGATGTAAATTTTACGATTGAACCCGGTGAAACCGTTGCCATTGTCGGACCGATCGGTGCTGGCAAATCAACCCTTGCCAACGCCTTACCCCGTCTCTTGGATATTGCCCCGGGACAGCTATTCCTCGATGGCTATGATATTACCCAAATTAACCTCCAAGCCCTGCGCCGGGCGATCGCCTACGTGCCTCAAGAGAGCTTTTTGTTTAGCACTTCCATGAAAAACAATATCCGCTATGGCGATCCGGCAGCCGAGACTCCAGAAATTGTCAGTGTTGCTCAACAAGCCCAGATCCATCCAGAGATCATGAACTTTCCTCAAGAATACAGCACGATCGTCGGCGAACGGGGCATTACCCTCTCTGGGGGACAACGCCAACGGACAGCTTTAGCCAGAGCTTTATTGGTTGATGCCCCAGTGCTGATCCTTGATGATGCCCTTTCTAGCGTGGATAACCAAACTGCTACGGATATTCTCCGCAACCTCTCCCAAGGAACCCAGCGGAAAACGGTAGTCTTTATTTCCCATCAACTTTCTGCCGCCGCCCAAGCCGATCGGATTTTGGTGATGGAGAATGGTCAGATCGTCCAAGCCGGGACTCATCAAGAGCTAGTCATCGCCGAGGGTTTATACAGGTCTCTGTGGTATCAACATCAGTTAGAAAAAATACTTCAATAGCTAGAGTTTTGGTCTTTCCAATGGCTAGTTTTGAGACAGACTCAAGATATATTAAATTCTTGTTCTTAAAAAAAATTAAATAATTTTTGGGGATAATGGGTATAGAATCAGCAGCGAGTCAATGACATCAAGACCTAGGGGACTTTGATTTTCCTGAAATTATTTATTTATTATCAAAAAACTAGTTAATTTCTTGATAAATTAAGTTTCCAAAATGCCTATTTTCATTGACAATTGGTAATATCTAGGTAGTATTGACTAGGTACAACAGTATATGTGTCCCTAATAAGTCATAAGTTCAGGTAATAAATTTAAGGAGAAGTTTCACACTATGAGGGTAGCCCTAATTGAAGACCACGATCTGACTAGAGATGGGATTCGTCTTGCTCTTCAGAACTGTCCAGAAATCGAATTTGTCGGCGAGGCAACCACCGGAGAATCAGGCTTGGCTCTATTGATTACATCTAAACCCGATGTCGCAATCATAGACTTGGGGCTACCTGATATTACTGGGGTAGAAGTTACGCGGAGATTTAGATCCATCGTTGCTCCAGAGTATTCGGCGGTAAAAATCTTGATCTTGACCCTCCAGGATGACGAAACCTCGATCATGGCTGCCTTTGGAGCCGGGGCAGATTCCTACTGCATGAAAATATCAGCATTGACAACTTGATCAAAGCTCTGAAAGTCACCTACAAAGGCGATGTCTGGATCGACCCGGCGATCGGCAGAATTATCCTCGATAAAGTCAAAAATATCCCTGTCCACACCCTGACCGCAGATGCCGCTGTCATTAGTGACAATTTGACCGATCGAGAGTTAGAAGTTTTGCAATTGATCGTCAATGGCTGTAGCAATGCGGCGATCGCTGAACAACTCTGTATCACCGTCGGTACAGTCAAAACCCACGTCCACAGCATTCTCAATAAGCTGGCAGCAAGCGATCGAACCCAAGCCGCAGTCCGGGCTTTGCGCTCTGGTCTAGTTAGCTAAATAACGAAGTAGTTAATTAAATTATTAGGTATAAGGTGGGCTATGCCCACCCAGCCCTGTCAAAGTGGTGACAACTAGGAATACTTGTTCCAAAATTAAGTCAACAAACCTAGACCTTTAAGGAACAAGTATATATTGACCTCAGTATTCGAGCGATTTGTAGAACAAAGTCCCGTAAGCGTGATGGTCAGAGGATTAATGGAGCGTATTTTTACCCCTTTATCCTTCCGTCAACGCCGCCTACCGAACCAAAGCCAAAGAACTAAATGTGAGCCGCACCGCCGTTTATAACAAGCTCAACAGTATTGAGCCAGAGGTGAGAGCCGCCATAGTCAGACAAAGTGTTAGAGAACTAATCAACTTGAGTCAGGAACTGGGAATGCAATTAGCGCCCTTAGTCGCAGGATATCGGACTCGGATTCTATTATGCTCAAGCAGAGTTAGATTGGGTGTTTGGGGTGTTTAAGATATCCTCCCTAGCCCCTTAAAAAGGGGGATTTAGAGGGATCAAAACTTTTGCCACCCACAGTAAGACTTGTCAGATATCCTCTAAAAGGGGGGCAGCACTGAGGAGTTTTTGGGTGTAGGGATGTTCGGGATGGTTGAAAATCTTTTGGGTGGCTCCTAGCTCTACGATTTTGCCTGATTCATGACGGCGATCCGATCGCATAGAAACCTTGCCACCGAAAGATCATGGGTAATGAATAGGTAGGTTAGATTAAATTCTTGTTTTAAGTCCAGCATGAGATCCAAAACCTGCGCCTGGACACTGGCATCTAACATACTCACGGGTTCATCACAGATGACTAAACTGGGGTTAGTGATTAAAGCTCTGGCGATCGCCACCCGTTGCTGTTGCCCCCCCGACAGGTCACTGGGGTATCGATCGTAATCTGCCCCCCTTAAGCCAACTTTCTCTAGCATCTGGATCACCCGCTGTTTTGCTTCGGCAACGGTCGCTAGTTTATGGATAAATAGAGGATCCGCAATACTCCTGCCGATAGTCATCAGGGGATTCAGGCAAGCGTGGGGGTCTTGGAAAATCATTTGGATTTGTCTACGGGTAGTTTGCAAGTCACTTCGACTCAATTGGGTTAGGTCTACGCCTTGAAACTCCACCCCGCCCGCCGTTGGTCGCACTAACTGTAAAATCGTTCTCGATAGGGTACTTTTGCCGCAGCCCCGATTCCTACCCACCAAAGCCCAAAATTTCGCCGGGATAAAT
>JAAUUE010000284.1 GCA_012031635.1 Coleofasciculaceae cyanobacterium SM2_1_6
TATAAATTCCGTCAGTGGTGGTGTAGCCCGTCACTAGATTAGTTTGGCGGTGAGATGTGGGCAATGAGGCGAGTGGTGGTGTTTTGCCATTGGTTCCCGTAATTGCAATGATGGGGATCTTACAGGGAGTACCGGGGGGAAAGAGCATATCTAACAAAGGGGCTGCCACATTACAGGGTTTGCCTTCGCTGGGGGCGGTGTGCATCCGAAACCCCGGAGCGGCATTGACTTCCACCACTACGCCATCTACTTCCCGCAGGGGCTTGGTAATATCTGGGGTGACAATATCAATGCCCATAATATCTAGACCAATAATTTTCGAGACCCGTTGGGCTAACCAAATATTTTCTGGATGGATATCTTCGCTGCGATCGACCGCTATGCCCCCGGTACTGAGATTGGCTGTTGCCCGCAGGTAGGCGACTTCCCCCAAGGGTAGCACCGTATCCAGACCGTAGCCTTGTTTTTCGAGGAGAGTGATACTGCCTCGATCGATGGTAATTTTGGTCAAAACATTATCATGCCCTTCGCCCCGGTTGGGGTCTTGATTCGTTTCTTCCACCAGTTCCGCCACCGTTAACCTGCCGTTGCCGATCACCCGAGCGGGAATTCTTTCCGCCACCGCTACAAATTTGCCATTGATCACCAATACCCGATGATCCCGCCCTTGGTAGAACCGCTCCACAATTACAGATTTAGAAACATTCCGGGCTAGATCGTAGGCAATTTCTGCTTCGGCATAACTATTAATATCAATGGTAATTCCCCGGCCATGATTACCATCAAGGGGTTTAATGACAATGGGATAGCCCCCCACATCATTGATGGCTGGTTGCAAATCTTCTAGGTATTGAATCACTGCTCCCCTCGGCACCGGGACACCAGCCTCCTTGAGAATTTGCTTTGTCCCTTCCTTGTCGCAGGCTAACTCTACTGCTAAAATCCCAGAATAGTCGCTTAGGGTAGCTTGGACTCGTTTTTGATAAGCTCCATAGCCTAGCTGAATCATGGCTCGAGCCGATAGTTGCATCCAAGGAATGCCCCGCTTTTCTGCTTCTTCAACGATCGTTTCTGTACTTGGTCCGAGAGCCGCATCCCTAGCAATCTCCCGTAGATCTGCCAAATCTTGAGCCAGTTCCTTCTCTGGGTAGCTCCCGGTATCGACAATACTCCGGCAAAGGCGGACGGCAGCCCTCGCCGCATAGCGCCCCGCCTGTTCATCTTGGTACTCAATGACGACTTGATAGATGCCATCAGTTCTGGTTTCCCTCGTCCGTCCAAACCCGACCCGCATTCCCACTAACTCCTGTAGCTCTAGGGCAACATGCTCAATGATATGCCCCATCATTGTCCCCTCGGCGACTCTGCTCAGAAAACCACCCCGGACACCGGGGGAGCAGAAGTGTTCCTCTAGGGTAGGCAGAGTTTTGAGTAAGCCCTCATAGAAACCGGGGATTTGCTTAGAAGTTTTATCTCGTAAATCTTCCAAATCAAGACGCATGACTACTAGTTTCTGTCTCCTAATACTCCAGTAGTTGGGACCGCGTAACGTCTGGATTTTGAGAATTTTCATAAATTGGTCTGGGCTTGATAATAGTTGAGTAGGGATAATAACTAACTGATGATTAACTGAATGATTAACTAGTGTCTTGCTTGCAGTGTCAGTAAACTGTTACCAATGAACAGTTTCTCTGAGGATTAAAATTTATCTTCTCCAATTTCTAACTAAGGGTAGTAGTAGCCGGGGGCAGGACATGGCGTTTGTAGATATGGTATCGATCGCCATGACTAAAAATATGGATTTTGAGGTTATGGAGACTAATGGGATCCGTGGCTTCAGTGCCTTCGTGATTGGTATAGGAGAGGGAAATGGGATCGATCACCGTGACAGTTCCCTTGCCGAGTACCTGCATAATACCACTGCGCTCTACCAAGGCACAGGTATCTTCATCAATACCTAACCCTAATAGGTCTGGATGAGCAGCGATCGCACTCATCAGCCTGCCCATGCGGTTCCGGTTATGAAAATGTTGATCCACAATCACTTCCGGGATAATCCCCAAACCCATTGCCTGATCAACTAAGGCTCGATTTGGCGATTCGCCACTGCCGCCCCCAGCGATCATGTGATAGCCCATGATGGCTGCCCCCGCACTAGTCCCCGCAAGGGTAACTTCCCCCAAACGCACACGGCGGCGGAGGTTTTCCATGAGGGGGGTTTCCGCCAATAGTCCACAGAGGCGGAGCTGGTCGCCGCCGGTGAGGAAGACACCAGTACAATCTTCGATGTAGGCTAGGAAGTCGGCATCTTCTCCTTGGATGCGATCGCGGATATCTAAAACTCGGATTTCCTTCGCTCCCATCTCTTTGAAGATATTGACATAGCGATCGCCAATTACCACCGGCTCTCTGGACGCAGAGGGGACGATT
Organism: Coleofasciculaceae cyanobacterium SM2_1_6; assembly: GCA_012031635.1. Taxonomy (GTDB): domain Bacteria; phylum Cyanobacteriota; class Cyanobacteriia; order Cyanobacteriales; family JAAUUE01; genus JAAUUE01. The sequence goes on from JAAUUE010000284.1 coordinate 2,431, forward strand.
GCAATCCTTGCATCTTGACCACCAGCACGATGGAAAAAGTGGTGGAGAATCAGCTTTCCGTGGACTTTATCTTCAGCACCGCCGATGACCATAACTGCGGGTTGGTTTACTTGGGGCATCCTAGTCTTGTCAAATATAAGTTTCAATTGCTGCATAGCAATGCCTCTTAGGGCATGGGTTAAGAGCCATAACGAGGTAGCTTTTCTTAGCAGAGGATAAAGCATTTTACTATGCCAACTTAGCTTTAGCAAGGGTAATCTCTAGGAACCAGTAACTTCTGGTTTTGAATGATTGGGGGTGATTTAGAGCTAATTTGGGGAGGATTTTCAGGAAATAGTTACTAACAATGCTGTTGAATCTGCCACTGCTCCAAAAACTCCACCCTGCATTTTTATCATGTGGAGGGCTGCTAGGTGGTTATCTTTATCGGTGGCGGCGGTGCAATCGGAGAGGAGGAGACATTCATAGCCTCGATCGTTGCCATCCCGCATGGTGGTGTGGACACAGACATCGGTGGTGATCCCCGTGAGGATTATATTTTGAATCCCTTTGGTCTTGAGAATTAGGTCTAGATCCGTGGCGTAAAAGGAACCCTTCCCCGGCTTGTCAATGATGGGTTCTCCCGGCAAGGGAGCCAATTCTGGGATAATTTCCCAACCCGGTTCGCCCCGGACTAAAATTTTGCCACAGGGCCCGGGGTCGCCAATCCCGGCTCCAATTTGCCGGCTCCGCCATTGTTTATTGGCAGGTAAATCTGAGAGGTCGGGGCGATGTCCTTCCCTGGTGTGGAGGATGTGGAAACCCCGATCGCGCATTACTTGTAAGAGTTTCTTAATTGGCTCAATAGGCGATCGAGTCAGGGATAAATCGTAGCCCATTTGATCAACATAGCCCCCCTCACCACAAAAATCCGTCTGCATATCGATAATAATCAAGGCTGTATTTTCAGGGCGAAGATCGCCATTATAAGGATAGGGATAGGGTTCGGCAGCAACAAAGATACTCATAATTAGATATTTTTATCATCTTTAATTGTTTATTGATAGACAAGAACTTATCTAAAAATTTATTGCAATATTAAGGGTCTGACTTCAACTCTGCGACTAAGGACTCCTTCAGCTTGGAGAAAATCATAGAACTGCTGAAAATAATCAACATCCCTAGAAGTAAATTCATCAAACATTGTATAGTCCGGCAAGGGAACTTGATTAGTTAATTCAGCATTAATTCGAGTGTATTTTTGTAAATATTGACGAGCGACTGAGGGGTTACTCCGCACTTCATTTACACCCCGTCGATAGGCAGCAATGAACTTCTGGGCAACCATTGGATAGTCAGTCAGAAACTTAGTACTGAGAGCCGCCGAGCCACCAAACCAAGGAGCGAGAGGATCACCCAATATATAAGTAGAAACTACACCCGCCTCTAGAGTCCGAGTTGTTTCTTGAATTCTGCCCACAGTGCCTACAGGTTCTAGGGTATAGGCGGCATCAATTTCCCCAGATGAAAGGGCGGGAATATGTCGATCGAAGGGTAAAGGGACTATTTGAGCATTGGGGTAGCCGTTTTTCGCCAGAATTGCCTTAGCTAAAGCAATGTTCTGGGGACCTAAGCCAGAGCAAACTTTTTTGCCATTGAGGTCACTAATTTTTTGAAATGTGCTACTTCTGGCAACTATAAATTGTTCGAGAACAAATCTTGTATTGCTGATATTTGAGCAAATAATTTTGAAGTTTCCCGGTGCATTAACTTCACCGATCGCTAAATTTCCTGAGGATACACCGTTTCCGGCTGCTTGAATTTGCCCAGCAATAATACCTTCCACCACATCTTGAGGATTAGCAAAGGCAACCGCTTCAACATCAAGCCCTACTTCTCGAAAATAACCCATTTCTAGAGCTAAATAAAGAGGTAATGCTGGAGTTACGGCGGGATAACCAATCACAATTTTAGGATTACCATCTTGAGCATTACTTTTTAAGGTAGAGCTAAAAATAGCTCCAGTCGTTCCAGCAGTTATTTGTAAAAAGGTTCGTCTACGAATTTTCATAAGGGATTTAATTAACCTAAAGAATGGATTTATAAATTATTGCCTATCGTTTACCATGCCCTCTTTGAGAACTTCTGTATCAAATATTACAAATAATCTTTTTTATTTAGCTGTTTGTTAATAAAGTTATTATTAATAATTATCTAGACTAAAATTCTCGCTGCTCTAAATGATTTAACCAAAGAATTACTCCTGCTTCAGAGTTGTCTTCATAGTAATTTGGTCTACGCCCGGCTTCTTGAAAACCAAATTTTTGGTATAAGCCTAAAGCCCGATGATTAGACTCCCGGACTTCTAAGGTAGCTCGTTCTAGACCGATTTCTTGGGCTAGCTGGAGGAGTTGCCCCAAAAGGAATTTCCCTAATCCTTTGCCTTGGTATTGGGGATGAATGGCAAAAAGATGAATATGAGCTTCTTCAAGAATTTGCCAAAAACCCCCGACTCCAATCACTAGATTATTTGCTTGGGGATCGTTTATTTTAGATACTTCAGCTATTTCAGATACTTTAGGAATAGTAAGCACTAAAAAATGACTTTCTGGATGATCCAATTCCCACTGATAGTGAGCTAAATTCCACCAGCCCCCGAAACAGAGGCGATCGATCTCCATAATCCCCGGCAGATGGCGACTTTCTAGGGGGAGAATCTGTAAATTTGGCAGTTGTAAATTTGATATTTGTTTTGATAATTGTAAACTCTGAGATAAATTCTGAGATAAATTCTGGGATGAATTTGGGGGCAAGTTTTGAGGTGAATTTTGGGGAAGACTTGCCATGGCAAAAACCTTTATCTGTAAATAATTCTGTAAATAATTCTGTAAATAATTCTGTAAATAATCTTTAATATTGAAACCAAATACAAATTAGGATTAAACTGACTCAAATTCAATATCACTATATAAATTCTCTAAGGTAAAAGTACAAGCGATCGATTCTAATTGCAATTCAATTTCCATAGCGTTATATTCACTGAAAATCCACTTATTTTCATCAGTTTTTGAGTACTGCTCCACATGGGCGGTGTACTGATCAATTAATAGGTATTCTTGGAAACTGGGAATACTCCGATAGGCAGAAAATTTTTCGTCTCTGTCATAATTCTTAGTTGATTTAGATAATACTTCAGCAATTAACACTGGGTTGACGATCGTATCATTACGTCCTGCTTGGAGTTCGATCGGCTTAGCTACCACCATCACATCAAGATAAGTATAAATACCAAAATCGGGAATCCACAAACGTTGATCTATGTAGAATATCCGATACGCTTTTCCCTTCAGTTTAGATTTTAGCAAAATATAAAAATTTCCAGCAATTTCATTATGGTTAGGTGTGCCACCAGTCATAGGAATAATTTCTCCGTTAATGTATTCATGTCGTGTATCAGCATCCACTTCCAAATCAAGATATTCTTCTGGGGTATAAATCTTTTTTTCTTGAGCTTGCATAATCATCGAATCTTGACCTCCAAAACTTAAATTCACTACAGTAGTTCTAAATGATTAGACCTCTTGCATGAATCATGACCCTCACCCTAAATCCCTCTCCCTAGGGAGAGGGACTTTCCTCTTACTCCCCTTCTCCCTGGGGAGAAGGGGCTGGGGAT
>JAAUUE010000285.1 GCA_012031635.1 Coleofasciculaceae cyanobacterium SM2_1_6
GCGATCGACCACCGGGCAAGTACAGGCGGGTTACTACCAAAAAAGCTCCCATCTTTGGTTAATCTCAATCAATGCCCCGTTCAAGATAGCCGCCTCAATCCCCTCCTTGCCGAGATCAAAAAAGGATCTACAGGCTCAGGGCTGGTCGATCTATGATGAACCCAAACACCAAGGCAGACTCCGCCATTTGAGCCTCCGTATCGGCAGGGAGACGGGGGAAATGCTGCTGACCCTGATTAGTACCAGCCCAGACCTCCAAGGACTTCCCGCCCAAGCAGAGGAGTGGCTGGCAAAGTATCCCGGCTTGGTAGGAGTGATGATCAATGTGAATAGCCAGCGTGGGAATGTTATTTTTGGTCAAGAAAGCCGTTGTGTGGCAGGGCGGGCGTACCTGAGGGAAAAATTTGCGGGGTTGCAGTGGGAAATTCCAGCAGATACTTTTTTCCAAGTCCATCCAGAAGCGGCGGCAGCGATGCTCACCATTATTCAAGAACGGCTGCAATTAACGGGTCGTGAGTTGCTCCTTGATGCCTACTGTGGGATTGGCACTTTTACCCTGCCCCTAGCGAGATTTGTCCGCCGGGCGATCGGGCTAGAGATCCAAGCTACTGCGGTTCACCAAGCCCAACGCAATGCCGAGTTAAACCACATTGAGAATGTCAGTTTTCAACAGGGCAAAGTAGAAACACTCCTCCCCAACCTAGATTCAACTCCTGATGTGATTCTCCTCGATCCGCCCCGCCAAGGATGCGATCGCCAAGTCCTCGATACTATTTTGAGACAACAGCCCCCCCGCCTAGTTTATATCAGTTGCAAACCCTCCACCCTTGCGAGAGATCTAAGTATCCTTACTCAAGGAGGTTATGCTCTAGATTTTGTGCAACCAGTAGATTTCTTCCCCCAAACTGCCCATGTAGAAACTGTAGCTTTCCTAACTAAAGATTAAAAAAATAATTAATTTCTATGATTTTATCTTCCTTAGATAGTGTGCAATCACAAGTGTTGACAGTGCTGTCACAACTGCCTTTATCAGAGCAGGAGAAAGCTCTAGAATTTGTGCTTTCATTACATAAAAAACAAAAATTTCAGGATTGGGATCGGATTTCTGAGGAAGAAGCCGCAGCACTGAAAGCTGAATTTGCCGACGAAGATTTAGCCAATTCAGAAGCAGTTTTAACCAATTATCTCTATCAACTGCAACAAGAGGATTTAGCTTGATGCGAGGAGATATTTTTTTAGCTGATCTAAATCCAAGCCGGGGTTCATCCCCAATTAGTTAGCTAAAGATTAACTTCTTGCTCCGCCTTGGGACGGCGGTAATTGCGATAGTAACTACTGTATACCTTGGGCATTTTGGTTTTCAAACCATTGGCAACTACCCCTAATACCGAAGCTCCTGATACTCGTAGCCCATCTAAGGCTCGTTTGACTGCTCCTCGATCGGTCTTGGCAATATTTACTACCAAAATTAAACCATCGGTGTTGGCTTCCAAAATTGCCGCATCAGATAGCCCAACCAAGGGCGGCGAGTCGTAGATCACCAAATCAAAGAAGGCTTGGAACTGCTCCATCAGGTATTGCATTTTGTCTGAAGAAAGGAGCTTGATGGGTTCTGCATGGTAGCGTCCCGCCGTTAATACAAACAGTTTGTCATCACTGGGAGATACCTGAATTACATCATTTAAGCTCACATCGGTGGCGATCGCCTCACTCAGCCCTCGTTTATTTGACAAACCCACACACTGATGAATTTGGGGATTACGGAGATCTCCATCTACCAACAGCACCCGCACCCCAATGGAAGCAGCAGTTTTTGCCAACTGGGTTGCCACGGTAGATTTCCCATCTCCCGGCGCTGCCGAACTCACCACCAAGGATTGAATCGGGTTACTAGAACTCAAAAGGCGGATATTGGTATAAAGAGACCGGAAAGCTTCAATGAAGTAGGGAGAAGGGTCTTCTTGGTACGCCTCAGCTTCTGGCTCCGTGGGCTTGGCTCGCTCCAAAAGACTAGCGAGGCGCTTAAGTTTTCTTTGGCGTTTCTTGAGTTCTTGATCAAAGGGAATTGTCCCCAAGAGCCGCAGTCTGGTAGCCCCCCGGATTTCTTCTGCCGTGTGGAAGACCGTATTCATAATCTCCACAATAAAGCCAATCCCGACCCCAAACAGCATACTCAACACCGCCACGATCGCCAGAGTCCTTGCGGTCTTTCTTGCTTCCACCGGGAAGGGCTTACCCTGTTGATCTAGCCAAATTTCTGGCGGAGAAACCATCTCCCAGGGAATTTCTCGCTGGGAAGAATCTAAATTTAAGGCTTCACGTTTGGCAAGGAGTTGCTTTAAGCTATCAGTGGCAATGACCAAATCCCGTTCAATATCTGAGTAACGCCGGACAACATCGGCAAAAATAGTCACTCGATTATTGATCTCACCCTGTTGGCGGTTAATCCCCTCGAGGCGAGCATCTAGCTCCCGAATCCGGTTGGCTAGGGTATTTTCCACCGTCTGCCCCTGTACCTGCATCGCTTCGATAATACTAGCGCGTTGGTCTCTCAAGGCTTGGACTGGCGGGCTATTTTCTAAAAACTGCCCCTTAGCTACCCCAATCTGCCCATCAATGGACTGTAGTTGTCCCAAAATTCCCTGATAAGTTTGCCATTCCCGTGCCAACACTGAAGTCGGGTCGCCCTCACTCAACTCCCGGACTATTTGTGCATAGGCTCCCTGATTTTGAGCTAATTCTGCCAAAGCCTTGAGCCGTTCAGATTCCAAATAATTGATTTGATCTCCCAATCCCCTGGCGGTAATATCTGGGGTAGTCATGTTATTTTCTTCCCGCAACTGTTGCATTTGCAGTTGTAAGGAATTAACCTGTTGCTGGACTTGGGGCAGCTGCGAGTTGATAAAGTTTACCCCTTGCCGGAGACTCGTTAAACGTTCCTGAAGGCTGTAGTTAAGAAAAGTATCCGCCAATTGTGTCAGGACGTAGTTGATCTTTTCTGTATCTGGGTCTTTGTAGAGGACATCTAAGAGTTTAGTCCCCACCAGCTTGCCGTCCAGCTCGTAGCTAATCCGAGAAATGGCAAGGTTTTGCATCAGCTTGGCGTAGGTGATTTCTGGGTAGCGGGTCTGTAATTCCTTGATCAGGGGAGCCATGAGTTTGGGGCTTTTGAGCACCCGGATCTGGGTTTCGTAATCCACTAAGTCAGAGTCCCCAATTCTACTGATGTCGTTGGAGGAAATATTCACCCCAGATTGCGCCATCAAGGATAGTTTTGCTAAACGTCCTTCTACGGTCACCGGCTCGACCAGCATCCGAAAAGAACCCTGATATTCAATCACACTAGTTTTTGCCACGACTACAACTAACCCACCAATAATCGTTGTGAGGGCAATCCCTGAAGCGACCATGATCATAGCCCGGCGGCGAATGACAGAAATTACCCAAGCTAGATCAACGGATTGCTCTTCTGCTTCGCCGCTAATATCTGGAGTTGGGAGGGAAGATTTGCTTTGGTTTCTAGGGAGTTGGTATTCGTGGTCAGTATCCATAGGTTTTGTGTATATTCTGCTCAAAGTTGAGTTAGCGAAAGATGGTGAGGACTTCTCGGAGTCCGGCAAAGGGGTTGAGGAAAGATGCTAGAACATCAAGAATATTGGCACTGGTGTTCCGACTTACTACTATTATGTCTTGATTTTGGAGGATGGGATTATTTTGAGTGTTAATTCCTTGGGCAAAGTCTGCCGCAAAGTCTTGGCGACTGACGGTGCCGTCGGGATTGAGGCGAATTAGTTGGACAGTTTGGTTGGCTCGATCGTCCTTGAAACCGCCGGCTGTGAGAATCGCCTGATTGAGAGGGGTATTGGGTGGTACATCCACAGCTCCGGGACGGACTACTTCCCCTACTATACTAACTTTGATGGTGGTGGGTGCAAATCTGGCTTCGGCGAGGGCGGTGGCTTCTCCGGGAGCGAGGGCAGTAGCTGTGGGGACAATGATCGTATCACCATTCTGGAGTACCGTATCTTGGGTAATATCTCCCCCTTGGAGTAAATCCCAGAGGCTAATGGTGAAGCTCCGCTCCTGACCGAGGGCAGTGTAGCGGCGGACTTGGATATTGCGGACATCAGCAAAGGGCTTAATCCCCCCTGCCTGTTGAATTGCGCCACTCACCGTGGGAAAGCCTCCTAAAACTGCAACGTTGTTATCTGCCGCCCCCACTAAAGTATAGAAGCCGGGGCGATTCACTTCCCCCACAACAGCAATGTTCCGGGGTTGCCGAATATCTGTGCCAATCCCTAGGTTCGTAATTTGCAGGGCTTCGAGGAGGGTTTGATTGTTGCCTGTGGGAATAAAAATGGAGTCGCCGTCCCGGAGAGTAGGGTCTTGGCTCCGATCGCCCGTCTGGAGGATTTGCCGGATATTGACAGTGTAAATAAGACCGGGGTTACTCGATCGCCGCAGTTGGACATTACTTAAGTCTGCCGTCAGGTTCACGCCACCCGCCTGTTGAATCGTTTGCAGCACTGTGGGATACTGCACCCCCGCAATTAAGCCGGGTCCCGCATTAACTCCCGGTGTCAGCACCACAGTATAGCTGCCGGGACGATTGACTTCCCCCCCAATGGAAATATTTACAGGTCGGGTATTAATCAGCCGGATATTAATCAGGGGACGACGCAAAAACTGGGCGTAGGCGTTGGAAATACGTTCGGTGGCTGCTCCTAGGGATAAACCTTGGAGGGGAACCCTGCCTATTAAAGGCATAAAAATACTGCCATCAATGGGGATTTGGTAGTTGCCGCTATACTGGGGAACTTGGAAAACATCAATAAAAACTGTATCCCCTCCTCCCAAAATATAGTCATCGCCTGCCCCAATATTGCGAGAGCTAGTCTGGGGCAGATTATCCAAAGGGTTGATAAAATCTGGCAGGTTGGGGCGGCTAACGGGGGTGGAGAAATTGGTGGGAGGAGAAAAAGTGCTAGGCGGCGCAAAGCCCCCCGGTGGAGTGTTGGGGTTGCTAAAACTAGGCTGGCTGACCCCCGGAGCTAAGGGCGGGAGATTTGAAGGGGGAAGATTGTTGGGCAGGGGAGCTTGGGCTGCGACTGGGAAGGCATAACCCGTGGTTACAGTACAGCACAGTAGGGCGATGGCGATCGGCGATCGATTCCAACCCCTACTCCAAATTTTGTCTCCACGAGGAAAAAGCATAGATAAATTATTTCAGTTATTTAAGTTATCGGAGTTATTTAGATTGTGTAAATTTTCCAAAACTATTAATTCTGTCCTTCCCATCTTAGCGTCTATCCCAAGAGGCAAACTAGGCAAACTAGGCAAATTTCCTCAATTTTTTTCATCCCTATCCTGATTAGGAGCGATCGAGCTTTAATTTTGTTTCCATTAGACCTCTTGCGGAATTAGCTGGAACCTAACAAGTTCCCAAGGGTATCATGCCGCTTTGAGGGATTTAGGCAAGAAGTCTATTGATTTGTGTCGATCTGTCGATCCTTGCAGATTTACTACCCATCCCTCGGCATTTTTTCCAGAAATTAAGGGAAAGGGCAATCTATTTTCGAGAAAAATTTCAAATGAAATTATCCATGAAATTATCCATGAAAAATCTGGGCTGCGGTTAAATTTAATTCAGCAAATACCGTAGATTCTATGTTGTCCTGCCCCCGAAATAGTTTGGTTTGATACTCACCATCAAGGAGGTAATAAACAGAAATTGTCGGTTGCTTTGGGGAACCAATGTAGCGACTGCCCCCTAAGCCTAAATAATCAATAATCCAATATTCGGTAATCCCCAAGGCTTCATAATCAGCCATTTTATGAGCATAGTCATCTCGCCAATTGGTGCTGACAACTTCGATCGCTAAAGCCACAGATGAACCTTGGGTAATTGTTGAGGATTTAGCCCATAAAGGCTCTAGAGCCAAAGCTGCACGCTTTACTACTAACAAATCTGGATAATATCCAGTTTCTTGGTCAAGTGATCGAACTAACGCATTCTTCAGAATCGATAGGGAAGCTCTAACCTCCGAGATTCTAAA
>JAAUUE010000286.1 GCA_012031635.1 Coleofasciculaceae cyanobacterium SM2_1_6
ATGAGGCGATAGCGAATCGGAGTTTCAAATCTTTAGAGGAGGTGGAGGAAGTGACTCTAGAGCGATGTCGGAGTGTAATGAAACAGAAAGAGTTAGTCAAGGGATTAAGTAAATTTCATTGGTGGGGGTAGTACTATTATGTCTGATTAGTCGGATATGCCTCATTAATCGGATTTGATATTAGCTATGTCTTCCATAGAAATCACCCAAGCAATTTCCCAAATATCAGAGTTATTCCATTTAGCCTTAAATGGAGAAGAAATTATCATTACAGAAAATCAACAGCCCCTATTAAAACTAATTTCCCTTCAACCAAAATCTAAACGACCTTCCTTATTTGGCTCAGATAAAGGAATTATTTTTGCTGCTGATGATTTTGATGCACCACTCCAAGAGTTTGAAGATTAATAATGGAACTTCTATTAGATACTCATGTGCTTATTTGGTTCTTCTCTGGTGATGAAAAACTTAGTGATAATGCCAAAAATTTAATTGAAGATGTAGATAATATAAAATATATTGGTGTAGCAAGTATTTGGGAGATGGCAATCAAGCAAAGTAAAGGTAAACTTACTTTATCTCTCCCGTTAGATAATTATATTCAAGAAAAAATCAAGCTAGAAGACTTTCAGTTATTGAACATAAAACTAAGTCATTTGAAAGTGGTTTCCCAACTACCCTTTCATCATAGCGACCCTTTTGATAGACTACTAATTGCCCAAGCTATAGTTGAAAATATTTCTATTATTAGCCAAGATTCTATGTTTAATTCATACAATATTCCCTTGATAGATTAAGAATGTGATCGCTTCTAAGTTAGTTTTTGGCAGAAGTTAGATGAGAAGTGATTTAATGGGGCGATCGCCCACTCTTTATTAGTCAATTTCTCCCGCCTCTCTTAATATCAACTAACCATAAGCCAAACTCAAGTTTAGTCTAGGGGTTGAGAAAATCTAGGTGTTGACCGGGGAGCGATCGCAACTCTTCGACAGTTCCGGTTAATACTACTTCTCCTTGATCTAGCAACACTACCCAGTCGGCTCGACTGATGACTCTGGGGCGGTGGCTGATCACGATCGTGGTTTTGCCTTGGCGGGAGTGGAAAAGTTTATCGAGGATTTCTGCTTCGCTCACTGGGTCGAGGCTGCCCGTGGATTCATCCAAAATTAAAATAGGGGGATCATTGACGATCGCCCGGGCGATGGCTAACCTTTGGCGTTGTCCCCCCGAAATATTTGCCCCAAATTCCCCCAAAACCGTTTGGTATTTATCTGGGAGCCTGCTAATAAATTCATCGGCATCAGCGATCTGACAGGCTCTGACAATCTGCTCAAAACTAACTTGGGGATTACCGAGGCGAAAATTTTCGAGGATCGATCGACTCCAAAAATGAGCATCTTGGGGAACCAGTACCACCTGTTGACGGAGACATTCTAGGGATAGATCTTGCAAGTTATACATACCAATGCGGATATTGCCCGACTGGATTGGATACAGGCTGGAAATCACCTTTGCTAGAGAACTTTTGCCACAGCCAGATTTCCCCACGATCGCCACTACTCTTCCCCCCGGCAGAGTTAAGGAAAAGTCCCGGAGCAGTTCCACCCGCCCCGCATAGCAGAAGTTAATTTCACTACAAACAATATCTGCATAGTCAGGAATCGTGACAAATTGCCTTCTCATATCTTGGATACTTTCTGAGGGGGTATCAATCACCTCTTCCAATCTTTCCACGGCAGTTTTGGCTCTAGTAAATTCATCCACAAAGCCAATAATTATGCCAATCAAGCCCAAGAAATTCCCATTCATGGTATTGAATGCTAAGAGTTGCCCGATCGATAGTTGTTTCTCAATAATTAAACTACTACCCAAGTAGAGCAAACCAACACTACCTACGCCAGATAACAAGCCAGAAAATGTCCCATTAACAATGCCAAGTTGGGTCAGCTTCCAGTTGATATTTGCCAATTTGCCAAAGCGGGTTTGTAATTCTTCCCAAAATTGGGTGTGGGCAGTAGTAGTTTTTAGGGTCAAAGCTCCCTTAAAAGTCTCTACTAATACCCCTTCATTTTCCGCCGAGAGGACTAATAAAGCCCTTGTTTTCTGTTGAATAATTGGTAAAAATGGCAATACGGATAGGGTCATAACTAGGGCAATTACGAGGGCTGCGATCGTGAGTTGCCAGCTATAGAAAATCATGAACCCAAAGGAGACGATCGAAATAAAAGTTTGGCTGGGCAAGCTAATTACAATCTGGGAGACTAGCTGATTAACCATCTCAATATCTCCCAAACGGCTAATAATTTCTCCGCTACGGCGAGATTCATAATAACTTAAGGGTAATCTCAAAATCTGCCGCCCAAATTCCATAACTAAACCTAGTTCTAATTTCTGGGCAAAATGGGCGATTAAATGGGATTGAATAAAACCTAAAGCACTACTAATTAGGTTCATGACTATTACTGCAATCACTATACTATTTAGCAAGCGAGTATCACCCCGGACAAGAATATCATCGGTGAGAATTTGGATCAAAAATGGGGAAGTTAAAGATAGTAACCCCAAGATAATATTGATGAGCAACGCTTCAGTTAATACGCCCCGATAGCGCCATACGGGTCGGAAATAACGAGTAAAATCTCCGACTTTATCATCACTTTGGGCGGAAAATTTTAGGGAATCAGTTTCTAGCAAGAGCATGATCCCATTTTCCCAGCCTGCAATTAGTTCCTGTTTGGAGAGATAACGAATCCCCACGGCAGGATCCGCAATAATATATTTCTTTCCCTTTTGTCCGTAGAGAACTACGTAATGGATTCCCCGCCAGTGGAGGATGGCTGGTAGAGGGACTTCGGAGATATGCTCCAGCATGGCAGCGCTAGCTTTCACCCCCCTAGCATTAAATCCCAAGGATTCGGCTCCCCGTTTTAGTCCGAGGAGGGAAGTCCCCAATTTGCCAGTACCTACGGCTTCACGAGTATGGGCAAGGCTAAAGGTTTTGCCATAAAATTTGGCTACGCTGGCAAGACAAGCGGCTCCACAATCCTCTTCGCTGTGTTGTAAAACGTGGGGATATTTTTTCATAGGGAAGGAAAATTACAAACCGATCGCCCCAGCTACCGCCTGCATGGTTGGCTCAATTCCTTTTTGCATTTGGCTATCACTATTGGTAATGGCTGTGTCTGGATCCTTCAGCCCGTTGCCTGTAAGCACACATACCACCGTTGATCCGGCGGGGACTTGATCTTTGACTTGGAGTAGTCCAGCTACCGAGGCAGCACTGGCGGGTTCACAGAATATTCCTTCCTCCGCCGCCAAAATCCGGTAAGCATTGATGATTTCGGCATCGGTGACAGCCTTAAATTCACCTTGGCTGGCTTGTTTGACGGCTATGGCTTGCTGCCAACTGGCGGGATTGCCAATGCGGATGGCAGTGGCGATCGTCTCTGGATGCTCTACGGGATGCCCAGACACAAGGGGGGCGGCTCCGGAGGCTTGGAAGCCCATCATCCGGGGCAGGCGATCGCACTTGCCTACACTCCGATACTGACAAAAACCCATCCAGTAAGCAGTTATATTTCCCGCATTGCCCACCGGAATACATAACCAATCAGGTACGTTGCCCAACTGCTCCACAATCTCAAACGCTCCAGTTTTCTGCCCTTCTAGGCGGTAGGGGTTCACGGAATTGACTAGGGTTATGGGGTAATGCTCTGACATTTCCCGGACAATCTGCAAAGCCTGATCAAAATTACCTTTGATCGCCACAATTTCGGCTCCATAGAGCATAGCTTGGGCTAACTTGCCTAGGGCAATATAACCATCGGGGATCAAAACTACGGGCTTAATTCCGGCTCTGGTGGCGTAGGCTGCTGCCGCCGCAGAAGTATTCCCGGTACTGGCGCAGATAACCACCTCGGCTCCCTGTTCCTTGGTTTTGGACATTGCCATGGTCATGCCCCGGTCTTTGAAACTCCCCGTGGGATTGAGTCCATCGTATTTCACTAAAACTTTGACATCCCTGCCAATGCGGTTGGCGATCGAGGGAGCCGGAATTAGAGGTGTGTTACCTTCCAAAAGAGTAATTACAGGGGTTTTGTCACTAACGGGGAGATATTCTCGATAGGTTTCAATCAAGCCCCGCCAAGCTGAAGTTTGCTCAGAAGTTTGTTGATGATGAGTAGATGTAGATAAAGAATTTTGTGTTAATACCATTGCCAAATAAAAATATAAATCTTTAAAATATTGCAAAATATGGATAGCAATCTTAAATCATTTTCTAAATTAGATTACTTCTGATAGATTACTCCACCCGCCGTAGGCGGGTGAAATCATTTGGGACTGCGATAGTGGTCGGTGATTCTCCGGGGAGATAGCTACAAAGTCAGCCACAAAAGACATTCATAAAATAAGTATTTATTGAGGCGATCGCCCTAATTCTTGGCTATCAATGACCTCAGAAATCCCTGATTCTCAATCCCTGACTCTCAATCCCTGATTAATCCCTGATCAAGAGGGGGCAGCTTATTCATCATCTACCAATACATCGTCATCATCGTCATCATCATAAAGGCTGTCATCAGTCCCCATCAGCTCCGAAATTTCCTCTTCTTCATTGAGGAGGAGGTCGTCTTTTCCTTCCCTAGCGAGGAGCTTGCCACTGGATTCTAGCCAATCTAGGATGGAGGATTCATTTCGGACGGGAATTACTTCCGCTAATTGTTCTCTAGATTCTTCACGCAAAGATGGATTTTTCATGGCAACATATAAATTAAAGTATTCTGCTCTCCTAGTTTAGCAATAATTGATGCTGAAAAAAACGCAACTGTTAGAGGCGATCGCTGGCAAGAATCAGGGCTTATTAGCAACAACGGCTGATCGAGCTGCAATTCTTTCCGCTTTGGCACAGTTAGAAGACTATAACCCCAATCCCCGTCCCTTGGAGGTTCCCCATCTTTTAGAAGGAGATTGGCTGCTGCTCTACACCAGTAGTAAAGCCCTATTAAATTTAGATAATTTCCCGTTATTACAGCTAGGCAGAATTTACCAATGTATTCGCTTAGAGGGGGCAAGAATTTATAATATTGCCGAGTTGGGGGGACTGCCCTACCTAGAAACCTTGGTGAGCGTGGCGGCGAAGTTTACTCCAGTCTCCGAGCGGCGGGTGGATGTCCAGTTTGAGAGGTCGATCGTCGGTTTGCAGAGGCTCATGAAATACCAATCTCCGGCAGAATTTATTGGGGCGATCGAAACTGGTAAAAAGTTCACCCCTTTTGACCTAACTCTAGATATTGACCTACCCAGTCGAGAACAGCAGGGCTGGCTAGATATTACCTACCTTGACGAGGATCTGCGGATTGGGCGGGGGAACGAGGGCAGTGTGTTCGTCTTAACAAAAGTTACTTAGAGGATGTCTGAGAAGTCGATTCCCCTCTGGGGAGGCTACGCCAAGGTAGGGGCGCAAGGCTTTGCGTCCTTACCCAATTTTCCTCTTAGAGAATTATGGCAAAGACTAGAACGCCTAGGAAAGTTTTAGTTGCAGAACCCCCGCAGCGCAAGGGTTCTGCAACTCTTATTCTGTCCTAATTAGATATTTCTTTGCTATCTGTACTAATTTCTTGGAGAGCATCCTTCAGCGCATAGGCAACCCGTTGCTGTTCCTCTGGGGTGATTTCTGGGAACATGGGCAGGGAGAGGACTTCTTGGGCTGTGCGATCGGTGCGGGGCAGTTGTCCGGGTTGGTAGCCAAGATTTTTGTAAACGGGCTGGAGGTGGAGGGGAATGGGGTAGTAGACCATCGAGCTTACGCCTTGGGACTGCATTTTTTCTCGGACTTGATCCCGGAGGTTCGATCGACTTTCTGTAGCTCCTAAACCCCCTAGGGAATTGGCTAATTGATTTTCTCTTGGCTGTTGAATCCGAATTGTGTATTGATTCCAGACACTCTGGGCGGGAGCTAGGACTTGGGGCAGGATAATTCCGGGAATTGGGGCG
>JAAUUE010000287.1 GCA_012031635.1 Coleofasciculaceae cyanobacterium SM2_1_6
GAGTTGCTAGGCTTAAGGTAGATTACGGTTTGATGAATTTTTCTGGCAGGAAATTTCCGGCGGAGCCGTACCCAGTAATCCAGCATTCGCAGGGGCATATTTTCATCGGGGCTGGTTTGAAATTCCAGATGGAGAATGACTGCTGAGGACTCCAGAAATATCAGGGAATCTGCCCGAATGGGTTCACTAGAAAGTTCAGATGGTTGGAGAGCAGTCAGGGAGATGGGTTCTCCTAATATCCAACTGGCGAAGTCGGCAGGGAAGGTTTCAGCAAGGCGCTTGCAGCTATTGTCATACATTTAGGCATAGTATCATGGGAGAAATTTAAAATCTCAGGGGTTAAGGTTGACCCCAAATGGTTGCCCCAGATGTTCGATCGAGCCAATCTCCGAGTCATGCGAAATACTTTTGTTCATACCAACTCAGATCTACCGAAACGAGTGATTAATGGTTGGGTGATGTCAGCTCAAGACTAACTGATTGCTGAGGCAATAGTTCCAGAGTGGAAACAGAAGTTTGAGGCTCTGAAATTAATTCACAATCAAGTATTTGGGAAGGCGATCGCCCAGATTCGTAAACTTCATAAGTTGCGACAGGCAGATATTTTAGGATTATCCGATCGGCAAGTCCGGCGGATTGAGCAAGGGAAAGGAAGCACCAAAATTGATACGCTGAAGTTGTTTGCTAAAGCCCACGGAATGGAAATTAACGATTATCTTAATGCTGTGGCTGGAGCGATCGCATTACACAAACATCCTTGACATATTCTCTGAAAACTAAGGGTAGCTCAAATAATATTTTGTCTGCTTCGATTCTATTCAGTAAATAACGTTGATTTAAGGATTGCAAGCCGTTCATCAGGTCTGTAGATGAGAGAGATAAATTTTGTCTTAAATCTTCTCTGGACAGGGGACGATCGAATTCATTCAGATGCAATACAATTTGTTGTTCGATCGATGATATTTGTTGAAACAATTCAGTTAAGGTATATTTCATACTTTCGGTAATAATCAAAGTATCTTCTCTTAAAAACTCTGCAACTTTCCCACCAAAAATATTTCTAATCAAATTGGCAACATCTTTTAGATAAGCAGGATTACCTTCATATAAAGCCATTAGCTCTAACCAGCTTTCCTCATCTTGCAATCCCCAATTTTTTAGAATTTGTGTATTATTTAAGCCTTTTAATTCTAAACATTTAATGGGATATAATTCCTCATCTAGACAGAGCATTGCTTGACATTGCTGTTGACTAAGTAAGATCAAGCTACTTTGATGCTCAATTTCTATTATTTTCGTGAAAAAACTTTTATATATTTTGGATTCATCTTTATACTGTCCAGCAAATTGCCCATGAGCAAATAATTCTTGGACATCATCAAGAATAATTAAGCATTTTTGTTGACGTAAAAGATTAAAAAATTGAGTTAGTTTGTTTTCAGGTTGCTCAGATTCGGCATTAAGACAAGTTAAGGTATCAGTAATAATATTATCTAAAGAACCAGATAGTTTGAGGCTTTTCCAGATAATTACATCAAATTGTTCTAAATTAAGGTCAACAAATTGTTTAACAAGAGTGGTTTTGCCAATCCCTGATAATCCCAGAACTGAAACTAAATGAGAATTTTGATTAGTTAACCAATGAGATAGGGTTTGAAGTTCAGTTTCTCGATCGTAAAAATGAGTAATTTTAGGGGCTAAAGTTAAATCATGATACCCCTTTTTATTGTCTGTTATTTCTTCCTTATTGATAGGTTGATTTGTATCTGATTGAGGAGAATTAGGACACCAATTAACTTTACTATTTACCAAGCCAACAAACTGAGGAGAATTTGTGACTCTTTCTAGCGTCCAAGAGAAATTAGATTTTTTAACATCTTCATCTAACTGTTCAGATAGAATTTTATATAACTTACGACTAACATCACCAATATAGTTCTTACTCTCATACCCACATTCATCTGCAATCTCACTATAGCTTTTACCTTGCCACAATCCCTTCACAACCGCTTTCTCTAGATCATCGAGGTGTTCTCCCGTTTGTTTCTCGACTAAGCGGTCTACAATTTGTAACACTTCTGTAATAGTCATAGAGTTAATGTGGGTTACGATTTTTAACTAATATAGCCTAATTTAAGCCTAGAAAATCATATTTTTTCTATTTTTAGTTGACATTTTGTTACAAAAGACTCAAGAAAATCTGTTTTTCTCAGGTTGCGGTATTCAGAAAAAGTAGTTTACTTTAGAAATAGAATTAGTCTTTACCAATGCGCTAACAGTAATATTAGCCAAACAATGACTTCGCAAAGCACTCTTGAATATGACTATTAAAATTGCCTTAGCCGGACACACTAATATAGGTAAAACGACTCTAATTAGAACCTTAATACGGTCAAATGTAGGTGAAGTTGGTGATATAGCAAACCTCACAAAAAAAGGCAATAGTTATTACTTTCCAGGACTGCAAGCAGAATTTATCGATACTCCCGGATTTCAAAATGCAGCAACGGTCATACACTATCTCAATGGACATATCAATAAAGAACAATTATCAACAGAGGACAAAGAAGCTTTAGAACTTGATTTAGCTGTTATAGATAGTATAAAAGAAAGTGATGTCGTTATTTATTTAGCTAATTTAGGTGTAGTGCCTGATGCCTCTCATAGAAATGAAATCGAAGCTGTAAAGAGAATACAGCCTAGAATTGTGGGAGTTCTGAATCAATATAAACAAACTTTAAAAGGTCTTGGTTCAGAAATAGCTAGTGGTCGTTGTAGTCAATGGACAGGGTTGTTGAAACAAAAAGGAGTTACTAGTATCAAAGTTTTTGATGCTTATTGGGATAAGCGTTCAAAAGAGCAAGAAATTTATGATGATATTTATAAAGTTTTAGATGATAATCAAAAGTCTGATTTCTTAGATGGGTTAACAAAATTCAAAGAACGACAAAAAGAAATTAGAGACGAGGTTTGTATAGATTTAGCTGATCGTGTTCAAAATTTACAACGAATTGAAGAAAGAGTTAGAAAAGGTCAATATGATGGCACTAAAAAAGAAGAAATTGATAGAAAAATTGAAAACCAAATAATTAGGGAAGTTGATAAATTTATTCTCTTTGTAAGTAAGTTATATGAAGTTGCCGCCAAATTTACAACTAACTCTGGACAAGACTTAAAAGTGAAAGCAAAGAATGAAATTAATTATCAGGATAGATTAGCAACAACTGCAAACTTAACAACAGTTTTAGGTGGCTTTTTTGCAATCATTGGAGCAATTTTAGGTGGCACCGTTGTTGGAATTCTGAGTGGCGGCATAGGTACAATTCCCGGTGTGATCGAAGGAGCAAAAATATTTGGGGCAGTAGGAGCAACATTAGGAACTTTTGGCATATTTCTCAGTGACGGTGATCAAACACGCATAACAATGACATCACCGCAGATTGAAAATATTGTTAAGGATTCATTAGCTTTCGTCTGGGGACTTGAGCATAAGGGCTTTGGTCGTGATAGGGATTTAACTGAAGATGAGATTAAGGATATGAAAAATCTGGTTGATGAATTACGCACTGAATCAAGTAATTATGATTGGACTAATATAGACCGGAGAAAAGTCATAGACTATTGCAAGAATATTCTTGAGAAATTAAAAGATTATTAATTTATTTAGTAGAATGCCATCAGTTTAACATAATTATTTTTGATAGAAATTTAGATGAGAGGTGATTTAATTAGGCGATCGAGCGATCCGCCTTTCCCTTACTTTCCTTAGATTAGTCAATTTCTCCCACATCTCTTAACACCGCCTCAACAATATTAGAGCGGATGTATATGCAATTGAGCATCATCTAGCAAAACAAATACTGTTAGGAGTGGATTGAGCCAAAGCAAGGGATATTAACGAGCTACTATCAGCAATAATAATAGGATTAATCATCCCCTAATTCATCAGTAATTTGCTCCTCATCTAGATTTATCACCGGAATTTGTAACCGTCCAATTTCAAACATAAATTGTAGTTTATTCATCCGGCAAAACTCAGCAGCTTTTCCCAAAGATAGTCTCCGCAATTCAAACAACTTAACCGCCAGTAAAAATAGCAACTCAGTTTCTAAATCTTCAGGAGATTTACCAGAAGTAATCAGTAAATCTTGAGGATAAGGAAGAGACAGATTAGGCATGGCTGTGTTGGGATTTAATCACTATCAATAATAAACAATAAGCTAAAAAGTCAGTAACCTATCAAGAAATTTTGAGAAAAACTAGATGAGGGGTGATTTAATAGGGCGATCGCCAGATTCCGCTTCTTCCATACACATTACTCACTAGAATACTGTACTATAATCATTAGAATACAGATCAATTACAGCTTGGACAACAAAATGAGTATCAATCTTACCCTTGACCAAGAAAAACTTATCAAAGCCAAACTAGAATCAGGAAAATATCAAACTCCCGAAGAAGTGATCTCCAATGCTCTGCGACTTTTGGATGAATACGAGCGCTCCGAAGCTGCGTGGGTTGCAGAAGTCCGAACAAAAATTGATGAAGCAATATTGGCATCAGAAGAAACTCCATCTATTGACGGTGAGACCTTCATAAATGAGATATTAGAAAGATTTGCAAACAAACGCAAAACAGAGTTATGAGTCGCTATGTCATTAATATTCTTGCCAGTCGTGATCTTAATAATATTGCTGATTACTTCACAAGCCATAGTGTAGAAGCAGGAGAGAAATTTTTTCGGGAGTTTGAGCGTAGGTGTCAACAACTAATTGATTTTCCAAACTTGGGAAAAGCTATGCAGAGATTCATCCCAATCTCCGAGGATTATCACTTAAGAATTATATTATTTTTTACCGAGTTTTAGATGATGGAGTTGAAATATTACGAGTTTTAAGTGGTTATCAAAACTTCTCCAAATACTTTTATGAAGATAGTTAAAGTCATGGCAGTTAAGGGTTTTGGCAGGTTCATATCTATTTTAATCTAAGGGTTGAGGAAATCTAGGTGTTGACCAGGGAGCGATCGCTCGATCCTTAAAGGCTATAGCCCCAGCCAAAATCGCAAAGATTGCTCAAGTATCTCAATATCAACATCTGCCAATTGACCAACAACCTTAATAACTAAACTTTCCTCTATTGTATATATACCTCTCTTTACAGCCATAGCTACATTAAGTCCTGCTGCTGACCATGCAGACAAAACAAACTCTCCTTCCAACAATGAATTTATTTTACTTGTTAGTGGCACAATCAGAATATCTTGAGAAACATGGGGTGAATTGACCACGATCGCAGGTCTGACCTTGGCATTGGATAAGTCTGAAAAGGATAGGAAACTAAGATGACGGTATTCTTAGAGTAATTGGGCATAGATATCATCCTCAGAATTATTCCATGCTGTATCAAGGGATGATTGACTTGCCTGCAACCAGAACTCTGATTCATCATCATGGGAAATTAAAGTTACTAAGACTCTTGTCCCTTCCGGTAATTCCCAAGTTTCTAATAACTCAATTTTTCCTTTTTGTACAGTAGCCCAAAGTGTTTTTAGCATAGGTACTTATTGTGGAGTATTTTAGCTTGATTGTATCTTATCAACTAACCATAAGCCAAACTCAAGTTTACTCTAGGGATTAAGAAAGTCTAGGTGTTGACCGGGGAGCGATCGCAACTCCTCCACAGTTCCGGCTAATACTACTTCTCCTTGATCTAACAACACTACCCAGTCGGCTCGACTGATGACTCTAGGGCGGTGGCTGATCACAATGGTGGTTTTGCCTTGGCGGGAGTGGAAAAGTTTATCGAGGATTTCTGCTTCACTCACCGGGTCGAGACTGCCAGTAGATTCATCCAAAATTAAAATAGGGGGATCATTGACGATCGCCCGGGCGATGGCTAACCTTTTGGCGTTGTCCTCCTGAAATATTTGCCCCAAATTCTCCCAAAACCGTTTGATATTTATCCGGTAG
>JAAUUE010000288.1 GCA_012031635.1 Coleofasciculaceae cyanobacterium SM2_1_6
AGTTGTCAAAAAATAACCAAGGAGAATTTTCACTCGCTCATGTTCTAAACGGGGCATTCTAATTTCTAAAACTCCTTGGTTGTAGGTAAACCTGCTCGATCGATTTTCCCCCACCTCTGTCAACAAAGCCTGAAAAGTCAGCCAACTCACCCCTTCGAGGATAACTCTAGATTCTGGAATGTTTGCGGTTGGATTTTGGTGTAGCGGTGGAGATGGGGCTACTAATGCAGGATTTTGGGTCAGATTAACCATGGGGATGAAACCTCTATTTATACCTCTATGCTGGGAAAATGCAGTCCCCAGAATCATCATCAGCGATCGACAAAATCTACAGAATCTGAGGCAGGATAGGTTAGGGTTGATTGTGTTAGATTAAAAAAAATAAAGTCTGTACCTACAAGTTTTTACTTACTTTGAGGATTTACTGACACCTAAAATTATAAAGGTACGATCGCTCTTGGGCAAAATTTAACCACAATCCTATGTCACCAACTACTTTGCTTTCCCGACAATTACCGAGTTTAAGTTATACTTCCACCCCCGATCGCTTCGATGAAACTTGGGCGGCTCCCCTATCCACTCTTTTGGGTTTGGGACGGGCTGCGGGGGCGGATCTAGTGGAATTTTTCCTAGAGCGGACTAACTATATTGATTGTCTTGCCGAAGATGATGCCATTACCAGCATTACCCCCAGTCTAGCGATCGGTGCAGGGGTGCGGGTGTTTCGCAAACAAGCAGATTGCTACGTCAGCACCAATGATTTATCTTTTTCTGGCTTGAAAACCGCCCTTGAAAAAGCCCTCTCGATCTTGGGTTTAACCCTGCCCAGCGCCACCTCTTTCATCCCAGAGATCAACCTCGAAATGTTCCGGGACTACGCCACAAAAAAAGATAAAGACCTGTGGTTGCCCCAAGCTAGCTCCATGAGCGAAATTAGCCAAGTTTTACTCGCCGCCAACGATGATATCCAAAAGAAGGCAACCCACATTCAATCCCGCCGGGCAGTGTATTTCCGGGACTGGCAGGAAGTCTTGGTAGCCGCTTCCGATGGCACCTTTGCGAGGGATATTCGCTTAACTCAATCTGTGGGCTATAGCTTGTTGTGTGCCGATGGCGATCATCGTTCCTCCATTAGTAAGCGGGTCGGTGATACCAGCAATCCCAGCTTCCTCGGTGCTTGGGACTACCAAGAAGATGCTAGTGAAGTGGCGGAATCGGCGGGCAAGATGCTCTACGCTGACTACGTGGAATCGGGAACCTATCCGGTGATCATGTCCAATGCCTTTGGGGGCGTGATCTTCCATGAAGCCTGTGGACATTTACTAGAAACCACCCAAATCGAGCGCCAAACTACGCCCTTTGCTGATAAAAAAGGTGAAAAGATTGCCCATGAAAATCTCACCGCTTGGGATGAAGGGCTGACGGATAGAGCCTTTGGGACACTGGATATGGATGATGAAGGGATGGCTGTGCAACGGACTTTGCTGATCGAGAAGGGGATCTTGAAGAACTTTATTAGCGATCGAGCCGGATTTATTCGCACTGGGCATCCCCGCACGGGTAGTGGTCGCCGCAGTAGCTATGCCTACGCCGCCGCCAGTCGGATGCGGAACACCTACATTGCCCCCGGTGAATATGAGCTAGACCAGCTATTTGCCTCGGTAGATAAAGGTATCTATTGCAAGAAATTGGGCGGCGGCAGTGTGGGCGCCACGGGACAATTTAACTTTGCCGCCGATGAAGCCTACCTCATTGAAAACGGCAAAATCACCAAGCCCCTCCAAGGGGCAACCCTAATCGGGGAAGCGAAGGAAATCATGCAAAAAATCTCCATGTCTTCCCAAGACCTCGGACTTGCTCCCGGCTTCTGTGGCTCCGTCAGTGGCAGCATCTACGTCACCGTAGGGCAGCCCCATATCAAGGTAGATTCCATCACCGTCGGCGGCAGGTAATACAGTGAACAGTGAACAGTGAACAGTGAACAGAACTTTGAATTGGTATTTGATGATTGATAACTAATGCTTTGACAAATTCGACACAAGTAACTAATAACTGATACTTCGACTTCGCTCAGTGCAAGTAATTGATAACTGATAACTGATAACTGTTAACTGTTAACTGATGAAAGGAGGTTTCTGTGACTACTGCTTCTATAGCTAAAAAACTGCCAACAATAACTGAGTATCTGGCTCTGGAAGAGATGGCGGATTATAAGAGTGAGTACATTGATGGAGAAATTCTGCCGATGGCTGGAGGGTCAACAAATCATAATCAAATTGCTCTGAATATTAGTAGTTTGTTTAATTTTGCCTTTAGGAAATTGGACTATTACGTGTATATGGGAGATGTGCGTTTATGGATACCCCAAAAGCGGATTTATACCTATCCTGATGTGATGGTGGTGGCAGGGGAGCCGGAGTATTTTCCCGATCGGCAGGATACGATTCTGAACCCAATCTTAATCATCGAAATTCTATCAGATTCTACCGAAAGGTACGATCGCCAAGGAAAATTTCGCTCCTACCGCACCATCCCCAGTTTCCAAGAGTATCTACTAGTGGAACAAACTGAAATAGGCATAGAACACTACTACAAAACCAACAATAAGCAATGGTCTTTACAGGAATATAGTGCAGAGGATCAGACAATTTCTCTGAAATTTGTAGATTTTGTCCTCGACCTAGAAGACCTCTATCACAAAACCAAATTGACAGTGAACAGTTATCAGTAAACAGTTATCAGTAAACAGTAAACATCAATAATTGATAACTGCCAACTTAATAATTGCTAACTAATAACTAACACTTCAACTTCGCTCAGTGCAAGTAACTGGTAATTGATAACTGATAACTGATTTAAGGAATAGAAATATGACAGATGTAAAAACTTTGTTCAATAATGTTAAAGAAAGTGCAACGGAATTAGGAATTAGTAAATTTGATATCTATGGGGCGACGATCGATAGTAATAGCGTCCAGGTTTATCAAGGGGAAGCCAAACAAATTAAGGCTTCTAGTCGATCGAGTATCATTGTCCGGGTCTGGAATGACGAGCAAACTATGGGCGTGACTACTACCACGGATCTCAATCCCTTGGGCTTAAAAATGGCGCTGCAAACTGCCCAAGAAGCTAGTAATTTTGGGGTGAAGGAAAACGTTCCCGATTTTAGCCCAGAGGCAAGTGTTACCATGCCCGACCAAGTAGACCAAAAGGTTCCCCAAGCTCCCGTATCAGAGTTGATTACTAGTCTCTTGCAAGCAGAGAAAGATTTGCTAGAGAGTCATCCGGCAATTACTGATGTGCCGTACAATGGCTTGTCTCAAAATGACAGCGATCGCTTCTACCTAAACAGTGAAGGCGCTTTGCGCCAAGAGGCTCGTTCCTACGCTTCCGTCTATCTCTACAGCAAAACCGAAGAACCGGGGAAGAAACCCAGAGCCGCCGGAGCCTACAAAATTAGCCGCAGTTTACCAGAGCTAGACCTCAAGGGCTGTGTCACCGAAGCCGCCGAGAAAACCATTAGCCATCTCCATTACGAGAAAATTATTAGTGGTAAGTATCCCGTAGTTTTTTCTGCTGAAGCCTTTCTAGGGCTTTTGGGAGCTTTTTCTAATCTTTTCAATGCCCAGAATATTCTAGATAAATTGAGTTTATCTACCCCGGAATCCTTGGGAGAAACGATCGCCTCGCCTCTCCTGTGTGTGGCAGATGACCCTCTGCATCCCGAAAATCTGGGGGGAGAAACCTTTGACGGGGAAGGTACACCCACCCGGAAAGTAGAGTTAATTAAAGATGGCGTGCTAACTTCTTTTCTCCACAGTGCCGGAACTGCTAAACGCATGAACGCCCAACCCACGGGAAATGCCAGCATCGGCGCAAAGGTCAGCGTTTCTCCTCATTTTTATCATGTCTATCCGGGAGCCAAGGCAGAGCAGGATTTGAGCTTAGAAACTGCGGAAAATGTGATCCTGATTGATGAACTCCACGCTCTCCACGCCGGGGTGAAATCTCTCCAAGGTTCTTTCTCTCTACCCTTTGATGGCTGGATTGTTAATCGTGGTAAGAAAACTAGTATCGAATCTGCCACGGTGGCTGGGGATTTTCGGGAAGTCTTGAAGTCGATCGTTTATGTAGAATCTGAGCCAGAAATCACTCCCGGTGGCTTGTCTCCTAGAGTGTGGGTCGGAGAGTTGTCGATTACTGGGGAGTAAGGATAATTAAGTTTGATCGAGTCTCAGGTTGTTAAAGCTAGGCTCGATCGAAATCATTTTTAAGGGAATTTAGAGTTAGAAAGTTGCCTAATTATGATGCTGTGTGTTTTCATGCTCAACAATGTTTTGAAAGATATCTAAAGGCTCGTTTGCAAGAAGCAGAAATTATTTAAAGTATTCTTTATTTCTAAAATTGACATAATGCCTTTAGATGATGTCTGAAAAGGGATGATCTGTAGGGTTTCGCACTCAGAGACCCCCCGTAGCCCCCCTTCAAAAGCAGGGAGATTCAAAGTCCCCCTTTTTATTGGCGTAGCCTTTCCGTAGGGTAGGGGAATTTAGGGGGATCAAAACTTTTGCCGCCCACAGTAAGACTTTTCAGACATCTTCTTAGCTTGGGATTTATTCTATGTTAATGCTAAAGTAACCAAGAGTTAACTAAGGAAAATTATTTATGCACCGGATCGCTTCTATTCCGGGTGGTTGGAACCCCAATGTTGATGGGGTAATTTTGATTAATCAAGACCCTGCACCCCTAGTCATCATCACCGCCGCCGATACCGAGATTCAGACGATCGCCGCCGCCCTAGACAACTTGCCTGAAGATTTCCCTGCACTGCGGGTGGTGAATCTCCTCCAACTCCAGCAACAACTCACCATTGATACCTACGCCGCCGAGGTCTTGAGCCAAGCTCAAGTGGTGATCCTGCGGCTCTTGGGAGGAATTTCCTACTGGGCTTATGGGGTGGAAGTATTGGAGGAGACAGCAAGGAAGTACGGGGTGAAGTTGTTGATTATGCCGGGGTGCGATCGACCAGACCCGAATCTAATCAGTCATTCCACCGTAGATTTGGCCCTGGTTAACCAAGTGTGGCGTTATTTCATCGAAGGCGGGGTTAATAATTATCGTCATTGTTTAGAGTTTGTGGCGGCGACTCTGTTGGATTATGACTATCAACCACCACCGCCCCAGATTGTGCCTCGTGTGGGTTTGTATGGGCTTTCTGCTGTGCAGAGAGAGAGTTTGATCTCCCCGGATTGTTTACGAGACAAGAGTTGGATCCCCCCTGCCCCCCTACCCTTACGGGAAGGCAAAGCCTATCAAAAGGGGGGTGAAGATTGTAGTGAAGATGGAGATGGTGTAGGAGGAAAAAGCAAAGGCAAAGTGGGGATTTTGTTTTATCGGGCGCACTATTTGGCGGGGAATACGGGGGTGATTGAGGCGCTGGGGCGGTGTTTACAATTACGAGATTTAGAAATAGTTCCGGTGTTTGTTTCTTCTCTGCGCGATCGAAGTATTCAAGGAGAATTAATCAACTATTTGGCTGGAGTAGATTTAATTATTAATACTACAAGTTTCACTATTGGCAAAAAGGAAAATGATGCTGATAATCCTTTGATTAATTTAGGTGTCCCCATCCTCCAAGTTATTCTCAGTGGTGGGACATTGGAAGATTGGGAAAATGGGTTGCAAGGATTAGCTCCAAGGGATATGGCGATGAATGTGGCTCTGCCAGAAATGGATGGAAAAATTATTACGAGGGCGATTTCTTTTAAGGCAGTACAAACTAGAAATGAACGCTTACAAACCGATGTTGTTACCTATCAAGGAGTGGTCGATCGCTTAAATTTTGTCGCAGATCTAACGCAGAATTGGGTAAGGCTCAAACATACTCCACCCCAAGAACGGAGAATTGCTGTAATCCTTGCTAACTATCCCAACAAAAGACGGCAGAATTGCC
>JAAUUE010000289.1 GCA_012031635.1 Coleofasciculaceae cyanobacterium SM2_1_6
GGTTTCCCTGTTGATTCGTAATATATTCTTCGTCTCAAAACCGTAGATCTTAAGTTCAGAAATCCAATAAAGATTATCTAAATCCTAGGGATCATTTACTGTTCCCTGATAACTGTTCCCTGTTCCCTGATAACTGTTCCCTGTTCCCTGATAACTGTTCCCTGTTCCCTGATAACTGTTCACTGTTTAACGCTTGTCGAAACCCCAACACCACCATGATATTCGTAATCGTTAAAAATGATTCTGCCGCCCCGTGGAGCCAGTCGATATTGGCGAGGGAATCCTTGTAGGCAACTTGGGCAAAAATCCCTGATGGGATCGTAATCCCCACAAAAACTAGGGTTCCGTAGAATCCTTTTAGAGCTAGAGGCGGCACTTTTTGAGATTTTGTTAGGAACCAGAGCGCCCCTAGATAGGGAAATAGAGATAAGCCAAATAGGGTTTCTTTAGACATAGATATTTAGAGGGCTATTTTAGATGGTCTTTAGAGGGCTATTTAAGAGCTACGGGGAAAAATCTAGATTATTGGGGGCGATCGAGACTCGATCGAGTCGGAAAAATCCGCTGCCATTGTTGTTGGAAACTGGTGGGATTGATGACACTCCATAAACCAAGACCGACAAGGAAAGTGAGGGCAACTACTCCCGCCCCCATCGCTACCCGTTTACCGAGGGTCGATTCTCCGATGGAGAGGCTGCGCCAACGATTAGTTTCTGGGGTTGCCAAGGAAGGTTCGCTATCTTCGTACAACAACTGCGCCGAGGCTGGGAATAAAAAGGAATCCTGTTCTTGGGGCAGCCCAAGGTTGACCACAGATTTTTGATCGGCATTGAGCAATACGGGATACTCTGGGGTGACACTGCAATAGGTAAGGACGACTGAGGCATTATCGTGACCATTGCGCTGACTGGCGATCGTCAGCAACTGATCCACTGCCGTCTCTAGGGTGATTTTGCCCCCAATCACCTCCGCCATCAAACCCTGCCATGATTCTTCCACCCTACCATGATCACTCAAACCATCACTACACAGGAGTAATAAACCATCTTCTTCGATAATGAGGCGTTGCACCTTGGGGCTGAGATTATCGGCCGATCGAGTCCCGATCGCTTGGGTCAACGCCAGAGCATCCACTCTTTGCAAAGCCTGCCGATATAAACTTCTGCCCAGCCGGACTTCCCGATTTGCCACATCATCATCCACTGTCAACAAATAGCAATATTCCTCCGTCAACCAGTAGGCTCGGCTATCCCCCACACTGACCAAATAAAGCTCATGACTATTCCGTTTCCCTTGGGCGGTAACAATTTGCTGGGGCAATTGCAGTGCCATCACCAAAGTTGTCCCCATCCGCCGCCGGGATTCCCGTTGCTGTTCATCATTGCGCCCGGCAATCATATTATTCACCACCCGCAGAATCTCCTGCAACTGCTCCGCCACGAGTTCCGGGGTCATTAACTGGGGGTCTTCGCTGACTTCCTTTAACAATGCCCGAATTTGTAACTTCACCGTTTCCACCGCCAACTGACTAGCCACTTCGCCCCCTTCATGCCCGCCCACACCGTCACACACAATACTCAAGAACGGGATCAGGGGATCATAGGTTTGATTGTTGCTGGGCAGATCGCCAAGGAGAGGGTAGCAAGTGTCTTCGTTTTGGAGGTGCTGGGGGCCCGCATCCGTTGCCCCCACGACCCGCAATCTCAGAGGTTGGAGGGCTGCCTGTTGCAGTAAAAGCTGATTAAGTTCGCTGATAGTGATTTCTAGCTTTATCTCTGGCAGGTGTTGGATAATCCGGGCTAAAGATTCCTGCACCACAGGAGATGTTCCGGGGAGGAGAGCCTGCCAAGTTACTGCCAGATCCTCTAGGGTGGCTGTTTGGGCTGAGTGTAGCTGAGTTAAACGGACTCGCCAGCCCTCGACACGGATATTTTCTGGCTCTAGCCAACTTGCTGTCACGCCCACCTCTGCCATGGGTGTCCATAGGTCTAAGATTTGCCACAGCCAGTACAACTGCCGCACTGGGGTTGCTTTTTCCCACATAGAAATCAAGCTGGGGTAGAGTCGTCCGGTTCGATCGACGGGGATATTTTCTAGCAGGAGAATTTCTGGGGTATGGTCAAGGGTGCAAACTCCATAAAGTTGAGGCAGGTGCAACTGGTAGGGATGTAGCAGCAGGTAGGGCTTGACGGGTTCTAGTTTGTCGGGAACCTCTGGGGCAAGGTCTGGGAGTGTATCTAGCCAAAGATGGGTCGATCGAGACTTCACAATCTGATACCGACCTTTGATTAATTCTGCTGTTGGCAATTCCTCTAAATCCTTACCCACAGCCCAGAGATACCGATTATTTGTCATGGTAGAATCCGTCGTAATCTTAAATTTTTCTAAAGAAACCAGTTCTTGACCCATCGATCGCAGCCTATAGGGAGTCTAATAGCTATCATAATCTTAAGTTGGCTTAGCACCAGTGAGCAAACAGATTATCTTCTTGGCAACAGGCTGCATAATCAACAACAGTCAAATTAATTTGAAATTAATTTCAAATTAATTTCAAATCAATTTCAAATCAATAAAATCCCAATTAAATTTTCTATCTGCCTTACGAGTTCACTATGAATCCAACATTACTATGGCTAGTAGCTGGCGTAATTCTTTGTTTAATGGAGCTATTTTTCCCCACAGCTTTTGTTGAATTTATGATGGGCTTGGCGGCTCTGCTAGTAGCGGTAATTTCTCTAGTAATTCCCGCCCCGGGGATGCAGATTTTTCTTTGGATGCTCTTAGCTACAGGATTAACCATCTTCTCCCGTCGCTTTGCTCCTTCCAAACGTCTATCTCAACGCATGGATGCCGTAGAAGGAGAAACAATTACAGAAATCGCTCCCGGCAAAATGGGCAGAGTGCTTTATGAAGGTAATTCTTGGCGGGCAAAATGTGCCGATCACAACCTAGTGATTCCCCCTCACCGCAGAGTCTACGTGGTCAAGATGGAAGGCACAACCCTAATAGTTTTACCAGAGAATCTCCTTGAAGATTAAATTTGCAAATTACCTCCAGCATCAACCAAGCCATTTATTAACCCAATCCCATTAACTTAACTCTATTAACCCAACCATAATCATCAAAATCTCCTCTACCTTCTTTACCTCCTTTACCTTCTTTACCTTCTTTACCTCCTCTACCTTCTTTAACTCCTCTACCTTCTTTACCTCCTCTACCTTCTTTACCTCCTCTACCTCCTCTACCTTCTTTACCTCCTCTACTTCCTTTACCTCCTCTACCTCCTATTACTCAATTTAGGTAAAAAACAATGGAACCATTTTTTTTATTAGTCGCTTTAGTGTTCGGTGGTTCAGCGATCGCTGGCTCCGCACGGATTGTCCAAACTGGAGAACAAGCTCTCGTGGAAAATCTGGGTATTTATAAACGCAAACTAGATCCCGGTTTAAATTTTCTGGTTCCCTTCATTGATAAAGTCGTCTATCAAGAAACCATCCGGGAACGGGTGCTAGATATTCCCCCCCAGCCCTGTATTACCCGTGATAATGTGTCGATTACCGTTGATGCGATCGTCTATTGGCGGATTATGGACATGGAAAAATCCTACTACAAAGTCCAGAACCTCCAAGCAGCCATGACTAACTTGGTTTTAACCCAGATTCGATCTGAGGTTGGCAAGCTAGAGCTAGATGAAACCTTCACAGCGAGGGCGCAATTAAGTACAATTCTCCTCGAAGAACTAGATGAATCTACGGATCCGTGGGGCGTGAAGGTGACACGGGTAGAACTGCGGGATATCATTCCGGCGCAGGCTGTCCAAGAAGCGATGGAACTGCAAATGTCGGCAGAACGGAAGAAACGGGCAGCAATTCTCACCTCGGAAGGGGAAAGGGAAGCGGCGGTCAACTCCGCCAAGGGTCGGGCAGAGGCGCAAATTCTCCAAGCGGAAGCCCAACAAAAAGCTACGGTGCTGAAAGCCCAAGGCGATCGCCAACAACAAGTCCTACGATCGCAAGCTACGGCAGAATCTCTGCAAATCATTGCCAAAGTCCTACAAACAGACCCCCAAGCCAAGGAAGCTCTCCAGTTTGTCTTAGCTCAAAACTACCTAGATATGGGAACAGCCATTGGAGCCAGCACTAGCAGCAAGGTGATGTTTATGGATCCTAATAGTATTCCGGCTAGTATCGAAGGGATGAAGTCGATCGTCTCGGATGGACAAGGGTAGATAGGTCAGTCTCACTAAAAATATGTAGGAAAATATGCAAGGCTGCTAAAGCCGTTACTCCAAGAAAAATCCAAGAAAAAAGTTGCTATACTCTAGGGGTGCGAAGTTTTGCCCTCTAGATTTTTATTTTTTGCAATTATTCTTTGCAACTATTCTTTTGCAACCATGACCGGAGCAGATCTACAGGAACTATTGGTAAGGAAGTGGGGAAAATCCTACGATGTGCAACTGCGGCGATCGCAGGGCAAGGTTTTTGTGCAGGTAATGTGGAAATATCTAGAACAAGCTTCTTTTCCGATGAATGAAGCCGAATACCTAGCTCATTTAGAGACTGTAGCTAATTATCTCAATGGCATGGGAGGGGCTGCCCAGTTTCAAGAATATATCCAGAAAACTAGCGATCGCCCCCGCTTAGGAAAAGCCGTGAGTATTGCCCTAGACCTAGGAGCCAGAGGTTCCGAATGGATTGTCTAGGGATATTTGTGTAAATTAATTAAGATTCCAAGAGACTCCGCAACATCCAAGCATTTTTCTCGTGGAGTTGCATTCTTTGGGTGAGCAGATCCGCCGTTGGTTCATCTGCTGCCTTGTCTACTACTGGGAAGATCGATCGAGCCGTGCGGGTGACTGCTTCTTGTCCTTCTACGAGGAGCTTGATCATTTCTTCTGCCTTGGGGACACCAGAGGTTTCTTCGATCGAACTTAGGCGGCTGTAATCACTATAGGTTCCGGGAGCCGGAAACCCCAAAGCTCGGATCCGCTCGGCAATCAAATCCACCGCCATCGCCATTTCTGTATACTGAGTTTCAAAGAGCAGGTGCAGAGTTTGGAACATTGGTCCAGTCACGTTCCAGTGAAAATTGTGAGTTTTTAGATACAAGGTATAGGTATCTGCTAAGAGTTTGGATAGACCATCGGCAATTTCCTTGCGGTCTGTTTCACTAATTCCAATATTGACGCTCATGATTGACTCCAGATTTTTAACTAATTTATTTTGTTATGTTTATCCTAGCACCCCCTATAGAAAGCCCTAGGCTGTATAACTTCGGTAATTACGCCAATTATTATGAGTTATTCTTGGTAAATTTGTAGGTATACCAGTCCTCAATCTGCGGCAATCACGAATAATTACCCACCGATGATTATAATTTCCCCCAGAAAGTCCTTAATTGGTTGGAGGGCGGGGAGGTTTTCGACATCTTGGGTCGCTAGAGCAGGGATTTGTTGAAGACTGTGGACGATCGCCCACGCAAAGTTATATCTGGGGTCTGTGCCGTAATTCGCAGTCAGATAGACGAGTAATTCTAGTACATAGTCAGAAAAGCCCAAAATATCGGCAATACAAGCCATTTTCAAGAAATTCTCTGGAGTCTGCCACGGTTGATTCGCCTCTGCTAATAAGTCTCGCAGGTAAAAAGCCTCGCCCCAGAGAGTTTGGGGGGTGCCATAGCCCGCCGGGAGGGGTGAATTTGTCCTGCCGATGGGAACAGTGCCAAGATGAAACAGGGTAAAGCCTTGGGCATTCAGAAATTGATCCACATCTCCAAATAGGGGTTGACCTTTGTACAGGGGCGCAAACTCTACTTCTGTTTGGATTGCCAAAATGCTCTGGCTAAAAGTTTGCGGGGCAGCTTTGAATACATCCAGTTCGGCTCCTTGGATATCAATTTGTAAAAATCAATGTGGTTAACTTGATGGTCTTGGCAGAATCGATCGAGGGTCG
>JAAUUE010000290.1 GCA_012031635.1 Coleofasciculaceae cyanobacterium SM2_1_6
AAAATATCATCCTCTTGTTTCAGCCCCCCAACACACCGGAAGTAAATCCGATAGAAAGGCTATGGTTAGAGATAAAGAGAATGCTGAGGTGGGAATGTTTCAATAGTTTGGAGGAATTGAGAGAAGCACTGGGGGTTTGTCTAAAAAAACTAAGCAATAAAGTAGTAGCTTCTATCACTGGATGGGAATTTATTATAGAGGCTCTATATGTATCAGCTATTTCGTGAAATGGTATGAGTACAGTAAACAGTTATCAAACTCTATAGTCATCGCTATCTCTGAATAAAAAGTAGTTTTTGATCCTAACAAAAAAGTGAACAATTACTCTGTTATAGTCGTTGCCATAAAAGTTAAGACAAATTCGGCTTCGACTTCGCTCAGCCAACGTATCGAGCCTTGTCCTAATTAAACTGTCTAGCACTATAAAAATTCTCGACAAAAAAAGACCGCTCCCTTTCACCAGAACGGTCTCATGTCTATCTAGAAATGTCTAACTGAACTTGAGTAATCTACAAACTAGAGCCTAAGCTTCAGGAGCCGGGGTGAGCACTAGCTCTCTTTGTTCCCCACGGCTTGCCTTGACTTGTCCTTCCTCATTGACATCGATGATCGCTGTATCACCGTCCTTGATTCTGCCAGAGAGGATTTCCTCCGCTAAGACATCTTCCAAGAGGCGCATAATTGCTCGGCGGAGGGGTCTAGCACCATAGCTGGGGCTGTAACCTTCTTCCACGAGCCGATCCTTGAATTTCTCTGTCACTTCGAGGGTGATATTCTTCTCAATGAGGCGACCAAACACTTCCTTGAGCATAATATCGGAGATTTCCTTGACTTCCTGTTTGTTCAACTGCCGGAAGACAATGATTTCATCGAGACGGTTGAGGAACTCTGGGCGGAAGTATTGCTTCAATTCCTCGTTGACAAGGGAGCGAATCCGGTTGTACTGGGATTCTACGGCATTTTCGGTGGCAAAATCGAAGCCCAAACCGCCGCCGCCTTTTTCGATTACCTTAGAGCCAATATTAGAGGTCATGATCAAGAGGGTGTTCTTGAAATCTACCGTCCGTCCCTTGGCATCGGTGAGGCGACCATCTTCGAGGATCTGTAAGAGCATATTAAAGACATCGGGGTGAGCCTTTTCAATTTCATCAAACAGAACTACGGTGTAGGGCTTGCGGCGGACTGCTTCCGTGAGTTGACCACCTTCGTTGTAGCCCACATAGCCCGGAGGGGAGCCGATGAGCTTACTAACGGTGTGGCGCTCCATGTATTCCGACATATCCAGACGGATCATGTTGTCTTCAGAGCCGAAGAAGTAGGAAGCGAGGGATTTGGCAAGCTCAGTTTTGCCGACTCCGGTAGGTCCAGAGAAGATGAAACTGGCGATCGGGCGATTGGGGTTCTTCAAACCGACTCTGGCTCTGCGGATGGCTCTGGATACAGCTTTCACAGCATCTTCCTGCCCAATTAAGCGCTGGTGCAGGGTTTCTTCCATGTTCATCAGTTTCACCGATTCCGACTCGGTTAACTTGCTCACCGGCACCCCAGTCCAAGAAGCCACAATGTGGGCAATGTCTTCTTCGGTGACTACGGGCATTTCTTCGCTCTTGGGTTCGGCTTTCTTGGTTTGGGCGATCGTCCGAATTTCGGCTTTGATCTCCATTTCCCGATCGCGGAGTTCCCCGGCTCGATCGAAGTCCTGACTGCGTACCGCATCATCCTTGTCCTTGAGGACTTGGCGCAGTTCCTTATCTAGTTCCTTGGCAGCGGCGGGGAGTTGAGAATTAATTAATCTCACCCGTGATCCAGCTTCATCCACAAGGTCGATGGCTTTGTCTGGCAGATAGCGATCGGAAATATAGCGATCGGAAAGTTTCGCAGCCGCTTCCAAAGCCATATCGGAGATTTTCAACTTGTGGTGTTGTTCGTAGCGATCGCGCAGACCAAAGAGAATTTCGATGGTTTCTTCGACAGAAGGCTCACCCACCATGACGGGTTGGAATCGACGCTCCAGAGCCGCATCCCGTTCAATGTGCTTACGGTATTCATCCAGAGTGGTTGCGCCGATACACTGCAACTCACCCCGAGCCAAGGCTGGCTTGAGAATATTTGCCGCATCGATCGCTCCTTCGGCGGCTCCGGCTCCAATCAAGGTATGGACTTCATCAATGACCAGAATGACATTCCCCGCCGAGCGGATCTCATCCATGATTTTTTTCAGTCTTTCCTCAAATTCCCCCCGGTACTTGGTTCCCGCCACTAGCAGACCGATATCAAGGGTGACAACCCGCTTATCTTCTAAAATGTCGGGAATATCGTTGTTGGCAATCCGTTGGGCAAGCCCTTCGGCGATCGCCGTTTTCCCCACGCCCGGCTCTCCAATCAGCACTGGGTTATTTTTCGTCCGCCGACCCAAAATCTGGATCACCCGTTCAATTTCCTTGGCTCGACCAACTACGGGATCCAGCTTCCCTTCGGCAGCCATCACCGTGAGATTAGAGCCGAACTCATCAAGGGTGGGGGTTTTAGTGCGACCCTGAGTCCCACCGCCAGCACTGACTTCCGCAGTTTCGCCGAGCATCCGAATTACCTGCGTGCGAACTTTGCCTAGATCTACTCCGAGATTTTCTAGCACCCGGGCGGCGACCCCTTCACCTTCGCGAATCAACCCTAGAAGCAGGTGTTCGGTACCGATGTAGTTGTGACCCAATTGGCGTGCTTCCTCTAGAGATAGTTCTAGGACGCGCTTGGCTCGAGGAGTAAAGGGGATTTCGACAGCAACGAAACCCGATCCCCGACCAATGATTTTCTCGACCTCAATCCGGGCATCTTTGAGATTGACCCCCATGGATTTTAGGACTTTGGCAGCAACACCTGTGCCTTCGCCGATCAGACCCAAAAGTATTTGTTCCGTACCGACGAAATTGTGCCCCAGGCGACGTGCTTCTTCCTGGGCGAGCATAATTACCTTAATTGCCTTTTCTGTAAAGCGTTCAAACATGGTTTTTTTCCATCACCTGTAGCTAACCCGTGTACGAATTATCCTAGCATAGCAAACTTAGTTGGTGTGGGACTATGATGATTTTGGGCTATTATTTTAGTTTCTTTTTAAGATTGAGTAGCAAATAATACTTAAATTTGATGGTCTAGATTATAGATATATATACTTTTGTGGAGCTTTTTATGAAAAATCTGAATCCAAATTTAGCGGGCGATCCGGTGGCAGTAGTAACGGGGGGATCACGGGGGATCGGCAGGGCGATCGCTCTAGTTTTAGCAGCCCAGGGAGCAAAAGTGGTGGTAAATTATGCCAATTCTCCTGATGCCGCAGCAGATGTAGTCCAGGAAATTCAAGACTTGGGGGGAATAGCGATCGCCCTCAAGGCAGATGTTTCCAATGCTGGGGAAGTAGACCAGATGATCGCTGCGGTGATGGACAAATGGCAGCGCATTGATGTGTTAGTAAATAATGCGGGGATCACCAGAGATGGCTTGTTATTGCGGATGAAGCCGGAAGACTGGCAAGCGGTTATTGATCTAAATTTAACCGGAGTTTTTCTCTGTACCAAAGCCGTGAGTAAGATCATGCTCAAACAAAAGGCGGGTCGAATTATCAATATTACCTCCGTGGTGGGGGAAACGGGCAATGCAGGGCAAGCCAACTACAGTGCTGCCAAAGCTGGGGTCATTGGTTTTACCAAGTCTGTGGCTAAGGAACTCGCCAGCCGGGGGATCACCGTCAATGCCGTAGCTCCCGGTTTCATCACCACCGACATGACCAAGGACATCAAAGCAACAGAAATTCTTGCCCACATTCCCCTCGGCAGGTATGGACAACCAGAGGAAGTGGCGGGGCTGGTCAGATTTCTAGCAGCGGATCCGGCGGCGGGCTACATCACAGGGCAAGTATTGAACGTGGACGGCGGCATGGTGATGTAGAGGCAAAATTTGGGATTGTCAGGGGCAGATGATTAGCTCAATTAAGTTGATTTTAGTAATTAAATAAAAAAGCTAGAGTTCCTACGAAAATGCAGATTCAATCTTATGGTGCCGAGCAATTGAATGCTGTTATTCATCTTTCCCTGCGAGCTTGGGAGCCAGTCTTTGATTCCCTTCAGCAGGTAATAAGTGCTGATGTGTACCAAGTTTTCTATCCTGAGCATTGGCAGGTGAGCCAACAAAAAGCTGTTGAGGAGGTTTGTGCGGCGGAAGATACCAATGTCTGGGTGGCGATTGAGGCAGGTTTTACCGTGGGCTTTGTTGCTGTGAAACTACACTCGGAGGACAATATGGGCGAAATCTACATGATTGCCGTCGATCCAGACTATCAAGGTCAAGGTATTGGTAAGGATCTGATAGAATTCGCTCTGGATTGGATGAAAAATGAAGGGATGTCTATTGCGATGGTTGAGACTGGGGGTGATCCGGGTCATGCCCCTGCCCGTCATACCTATGAAAAGGCAGGCTTCAAGCTATTACCAGTTGCCAGATACTTCAAGAAACTTTAATGACAGAGACTAATTAAAGCAAATAAACGGGAAAAATTACCAGAGTTGGGTAAGGCAAGTTAGTTACTATTTGAGTCCTTCGTTGCTATTTGTTCTACTGCCGCCACTTCCAACTCCAGAGCTTGTGCAATTTGTGCTAACCCCATCCCCAAAGCTAACAAACTTGGCACAGCCTTTAGTTTTCCTAAAAGCTCGCCTTCAGCCTTGCCTTCAGCTTTAACTTCCTCATATAATTTTGTGCCTCGGATATCATCTAAACCAAACATTGCTGCTACCTCCTCTCGGCTCATGGTGGTGAATTTATAAAATAATATAGTTTCTACAAAGTCTAAAATCCTGCGCTCTAGTTCTCGATTTTGAATTTGTTCTAATTGAGCTACCAGTTTGGGAAACTCTTCTTTTACACTTTCTGGATTGACTAATATTAATTTTACTATGCCTAAACTAATTGGCAAGCTTTCACCTTGGACTATTTCATCAAGATATACCACTCGCAATCTTGGTCTCAATTCTAGATAATGGTCTGATAACTCTGGGTCTAGATTCCGGGAGGCAAAGATGGCTAAGGCTCCCCAGTTATTGAGGGGTTCGTATTGTTCGAGGTAAGCAAAAATTGCGTTGAATAATCGGCGATAGAAGTTTGGCTTGGGCTGGAACTGAATTTCTAGGAAGTAGAGTAAATCGGTGAAAGCATCACTACGAGGGAGTAATAATCCGTCAAATCTGCGGGTTAGCTCTTTGATTTCTTGGGAAACAAATTCGTAGTTGGCGGCTTGGGTTGGATCTGCGCCGATGAGTTCAAAGAGGAGTTCGGGGAATAGTTGAAAGAGACTATAAAAAATGCTATCGGTTTTCATGAAAAAATTGATTTGCTTTGCAAGGCTAATCCCAACGCCTGACGGCAAAGGGAAAAGAAGAAAGAGAGTAGAGGGCAAAAGTTAGGAATTGTCTTCGTTTTGCCATAGTTTTTCTGGTGTAGAATTTTGTAAAATTTGAGATGTTAATTTGAGTAGTTTAAGTAATTCGGGTAATTCAGACTATTCAGAACAAGGGCAGGGTAAAATTTCAGGGCTGATTATTGATCTTTAACTCCTGATCTTTATAACTGCATTTTTAACTGCTGCCTAAGCTAAACCCAAGCTAAATTATGGTAAACACTTTAACTTTTGCCTCAAATCCTGATTCCCGTCCTCAATCAAAACTCAAGTATGCCTACTTTCCCGGTTGCGTGGCTCAGGGGGCTTGCCGAGAATTGCATCTCTCTACGACATCCCTCGCGGCGGTGTTGGGGATTGAACTGATTGAACTGAAGAAGGCTTCCTGCTGTGGTTCGGGGACTTTTAAGGAAGAGTCGCAGTTATTGGAAGATAGTGTGAATGCCAGAAATATTGCTTGGCGGAGGAATTGCAACTGCCCTGTTGACCATTGCAGCACTT
>JAAUUE010000291.1 GCA_012031635.1 Coleofasciculaceae cyanobacterium SM2_1_6
ACAACAAATTCTTGATGACGATACTGTAATTCTGTCTTATTCTCTAGGGGAAGAACGTAGCTATCTTTGGTTAGTCAGCAAACCGAGATGACTAGTTATGAACTGCCGAGCCAAAGATCATCGAAGATCTGATCAATAACAAAGTACGCCCCCAATTCACGGCACGATCTATTAGCCGTAATAGTCTTATTGCAGAGACGATCGATCTGAGTAATATTCTTCTAAAACCTATTCTAGAGAAAATTGGCAACAAACGCCTAGCCATCATCGGTGATGGAGTATTGCGATATATTCCCTTTGCAGCTTTGCCAGATCCCAGAGTTGGCGATCGATACCAGCCGCTATTGGTGAATCATGAGGTAGTTTACTTGCCTTCTGCTTCCACTCTGCAAACCCTTCGCAATGAAGCCCAAGCGCGAACTCCGGCTCCGAAGACCCTTGCAGTCTTGGGTGACTGGGATCGACTCCCCGGCACTCGTAGAGAGGCTAACACCATCCTCAATTTAGTCCCAGAAAGTAACCGTTTGGCTTATTTTGATTTCCCCGGCGATCGAGCCAATGCCCTGAATAACCAGCTTTCTGAATATCGTTTTATTCATTGGGCTATCCAAGGATTTATCAATACAGAAAACCCAGAACTATCTAGTATGGTTGCGTGCTTAGTCGATCGAAATGGGGCAAGAAGCAATAGAAATTTACTATTTACGGATATTTTTAACCTTAGTTTCAATGCAGATTTAGTGGTCTTGAGTGCCTGTCAAACTCCATTGGAGGGCGTAGGTCTAGAGGAAGGATCGATCGGTCTCATCCGGGGGGTAATGTATGCGGGAACTCCACGGGTAGTGACTAATCTCTGGGATGTACCCGATACAGAAACAGCAACTTTGATGGGCAAGTTCTATGAAAAGATGTTGCAACAAAATCTTAGACCCGCCGAGGCTTTGCGGGCTGCCCAGTTGGAAATGTTTAACTCTCGGAGTTGGTCTCCCTTCTATTGGGCGGCGTTTACTCTCCAAGGAGAGTGGCGCTAGTCTGAGAAGATGTAGCAAATTTACAACCATCCCAATATTTTTATAGCCTACCGAGAAGAATTGATAGGGACGATAAACTGACAACAAAGGGGGGAAACCATGACCACCAGCACAAATGGTAGCAATAATGGCGGCGATCGCCTCGACCTACTCGTAGACCAAATCGGGCGGCTGACGGAGCAAATAGCCCAAACTAGTGTCAACATTGACAAGCTAGGAGAGAAAATCGACAAACTTGGGGAAAACATCGATAGCGGTTTTGCCCAAACCAGTGCCAACATCGACAAGCTGGGGGAGAAAATTGATCGTGGTTTCTCTGAACTCAAGGCGATCGCCCAAGCTCAACAGCAAGATATTAATAGATTGGTGGAAATCACCGACAGGCAAGCCCAAACTGTCGAGAGGCAAGCCCAAACGGTTGACAGACAAGCGCAAACGGTCGATCGCCTCGCTTTGATGTTGGAACGGGTGTTAAATGATCGAGTCTCAAGCAACTAACCCACGGTGCAACAAACAACCAAGGAAAAAGAAAATGACTAACGGCAATAATGGTAGCGATCGCCTCGACCTATTAACAGAGCAGATTGCTTTACTTACGGAGCAGGTATCTCAAACTAGTGCCAACATCGACAAGATTGGAGAGAAAATCGATCTTGGTTTCTCTGAGCTAAAGGCGATCGCCCAAGCTCAACAGCATGATATTAATCGCCTTGTGGGAGTGGCTGATAAATTAGCCGATACCACGGCTCAACAAGCAAAGATTCTGGAGAGATTGTTGAGCGATCGACTATAAACTAACCTACGGTGGGAAGCGATCGTATTCTTCCCCAGGGTTGAAAGTTTTTTGTCGAGGGGCTTAATATTGCGTAAAGTTTCCCCCCGGAGTTAATTGCTTTTGTTATGGTGTAGGGGAAACTACGGAAGAGGAGGGGTGAGCAATGGCAAGGCGCTGGGTGAATCTGGTGGGGATGGCTCCTTTGTTGTTGCTGGTAGTGCCGCAGGTGGTGGCTCTGGTGGTGTGGGCGCAGAGTAGCCAGAGTATTCAGAAAACTGAAGCACCGGGGGTGATCGAGTTTGCTAAAATCCTATAAATTAAGATTAACGATAGCCTATGAGCAACCCCCAAACAGAATTTGATAGCCCTTGGAAAGAAATATTAGAAAATTACTTTGAAGATTTTGTCCAGTTTTTCCTGCCTGTAGCTTCTACAGAAATTGACTGGAACCGCCCGCCAGAATTTCTGGATAAGGAACTACAACAGGTGGTGCGTGATGCTGAACTGGGGAGACGCTTGGCTGATAAATTAGTCAAGGTTTGGCGCAGCAATGGGGAAGAAACTTGGGTACTAATTCATGTAGAAGTCCAAAGCCAAGATGAGGCTGATTTTGCCGAGAGAATGTTCGTTTATCATTACCGCATATTTGATAAGTATCGGCGTAAAGTTGTCAGTCTAGCTGTCTTGGGAGATGAGAGGAGAAACTGGAAGCCAGCGCAATTTGGCTATCAGCTATGGGAGACGAAGACTGATTTTAATTTCAAGGTGGTGAAATTACTAGATTATTACGATCGCTGGTCAGAGTTGGAAGCTAGCCCAAATCCCTTTGCTATAGTGGTAGTGGCTCATCTGAAAGCGCAGGAAACAAGGAGTAATCGCCTAGAGCGAAAAAGATGGAAATTGATCTTGATTAGGAGATTATATGAACAGAATTATTCCCGAACTGAGGTAATTAATCTATTTCATTTTATCGATTGGGTGATGAGTCTCTCGGAAGAGTTGGAGCAGGAGTTTTGGCAATCAGTACAGCAATTAGAGGAGGAAAGAAGTATGCCTTACATTACAAGTGTTGAAAGAATTGGTCTTCAAAAGGGTCGCCAAGAGGGTCGCCAAGAGGGTTTGTTGAAGGGGATTGAACTGGGTTTGAAGTTGAAGTTTGGGGCTGAGGGGTTGGCAGTTCTATCGGTAGTTCTGTCAGAGGTTGGTGAAATTAAGGATGTTGGTTTGTTGGAATCAATATTGTCGGGGTTAGAGACTGCGAATACTCTGGGTGAAT
Source organism: Coleofasciculaceae cyanobacterium SM2_1_6 (assembly GCA_012031635.1). Classification (GTDB taxonomy): domain Bacteria; phylum Cyanobacteriota; class Cyanobacteriia; order Cyanobacteriales; family JAAUUE01; genus JAAUUE01. The sequence goes on from JAAUUE010000291.1 coordinate 3,083, forward strand.
GGCGGAAGCTGTATCAGCCAAGATTGGAGTGAAGTTGGGGGCTTAATATTTCGTAAAGTTTCCTCCCGGAGTTAATTGTTTTTGCTATGGTGTAGGGGAAACTATGGAAGAGGAGGGGTGAGGGATGGTAAGGCACTGGGTGAATCTGGTGGGGGTGACTCCTTTATTGTTGGGGATGGTAGTACCGCAGGTGGTGGTGGCTCCCTTGGTGTTGGCGCAGAGTAGTCAGAGTCGGCAACCAACGGAAGCACAAAGGCTATACAGAGAAGGGGAACGGCTGCGAGGACAGGGAACTAGAGAATCTTTACAACAGGCTTTAGCTAAGTTTCAGCAGGCTTTACCTTTGTTTCGAGCAAGTGGAGACCGCAATGGGGAAGCGGATAATCTTGATAGTATTGGACGGGTCTACTTTGGCTTGGGTCAGCCGCAACAAGCTCTTGAGTATTTGCAACAAGCTTTGCCAATTTGGAGGGCAGCAGGCAGCCGCCCAGGGGAAGCAATTACTTTGGCTGGAATTGCCGAGATATATAAGGAAACACAGCAACCACAGCAAGCTTTGGACTATTATCAACAGGCTTTGGTAATTGTGCGGGAATTAGGGGATCGCGCGGGAGAAGCAAGTATTCTGGCTAATATCAGGGCTTTGAGCGGAAACTCAGGGCAGCCCCAGAGGACAGGAACACCGGAAAATACAACACCAAGTAACCAAAACAGCCAACAAACTGAAGCTCAACGACTATACAGAGAAGGGGAACGTCTGCGAGGACAGGGAACTAGGGAATCTTTGCAACAAGCTTTAACTAGATTTCAGCAGGCTTTACCATTGTTTCAGGCAACTGGAGACCGGAATGGGGAAGCGGATAATCTTGATAGTATTGGCAGGACATACGACAGCCTTGGGCAAGCGCAACAAGCTCTTGATTACTTGCAGCAAGCTTTACCAATCTGGCGAGAGGTGGGCAATCGTAGAAGCGAAGCTATCACTTTAGACGTTATTGCGGCAGTTTATCGCAGAATAGAGCAACCACAACAGGTGTTGAGATTCTATCAACAATCCCTACCAATTTATAGGGAAATAGGGGATCGCTCTAGTGAGGCTGTTATCCTAGCTAGTATTGGGTTAGTGTACAAAGATATAGGTCAACCACAAGAAGCATTGAATTTCTATCAACAAGCTTTACCCATTTGGCGAGAGGTCGGCGATCGCTCTGGTGAAACAGCAACCCTAAATAATATTGGTTCTGTGTATAGAGATATGAGACAACCCCAACAGGCATTAACTTACTATCAGCAAGTTTTATCAATTATTAAGGAAGCGGGCAGTCGCAGAGAAGAAGCAGCCATCCTAAATAATATTGGGATTGCTTACGATGATATAGGACAACCTCAACAGGCATTGACTTACTATCAACAAGCCTTATTAATTAGTAGAGAAGTAGGCGATCGCTCTGGTGAAACAGCAACCCTAAATAATATTGGGTCTATGTACAGTGAGATAGGGCAACTACAACAGGCATTAACTTACTATCAACAATCTTTACCAATTCTTAGAGAAATCAGTGATCGCTCTGGGGAAGCAACCACCCTGATTAATATCGGATTTTTGTACCAGAAGGTAGGACAACCCCAACTTGCCTTGAATTTCTATCAACAAGCCTTGCCAATTAGTAGGGAAGTAGGCGATCGCAATGGAGAACTGAGCACCCTCAATTACATTGGGGATGTATATAGAATTATAGGACAGCCCCAACAAGCATTGAGTTTCCATCAACAAGCCTTGACAATCTATAAGGAATTAGGCAGTCGCGCTGGAGAAGGAGCCACCCTCAATTATATCGGAGTTGTCTACAGTGGAATTGGGCAACCCCAACAGGCATTGAATTCCCATCAGCAAGCTTTGATAATTGATAGGGAAGTGGGTAATCGCCCTAATGAAGCAGTAACTCTGAGTAACATCGGCTTAATGTATCTTGATATAGGACAACCCCAACAGGCATTGAGTTTCTTTCAACAATCTTTACTAATTCAGAGGGAAGTGCGTAATCGCTTAGGAGAAGCTATCACTCTAAATAATATTGGGTTAGTTTACAGCAGGCTGAGACAGCCCCAACAAGCATTAAATTTTTATCAACAAGCTTTATTAATTGATAGGGAATTGGGTGACCGCTCTAATGAAGCAGGCAGTTTATTCAATATTGGGACGGTGTACGGCGATATGGGACAACCTCAGCAGTCATTAAATTCCCATCAACAAGTCTTAACAATTTGGCGAGAGGTAGGTGATCGCAATGGCGAATCAACAACTCTAAATAGTATTGGGGTGGTGTACAGCAGGATAGGACAACCTCAGCAGGCATTAAGTTTTTTGCAACAAGCCTTACCAATTAAAAGGGAGATAGGCGATCGCTCTGGCGAAGCAAGTACCCTCTATAACTTAGCTTCAGTTCAAAAAAACCTCAATGATCGACCCGCAGCCCTACAAAATATCCAAGCAGCGATCGCTATAGTCGAAGATATCCGGGGGCAACTAGTCGACCCAGATGCCCGGACTTCCTTCTTTGCCACTGTCCAGAAATACTACAAACTACAAATTGATCTGTTGATGGAATTACACCAGCAAAATCCCAACCAGGGCTATGCTGCCCAAGCCTTCAATGTCACCGAGCGCTCCAAGGCACGTACCCTCCTCGAACTCCTCACCGAATCCAGAGCCGACATCCGCACCGGAATTGACCCCCAACTTTTGCAACAAGAACAAAATATCCAGAGCCAACTAGCCGCCCTTGAGCAACGCCGCAAACAAGCTAATAACCCCCAACAAATTGCCGACCTCCAAGCTCAACAACAATCTCTCCAAA
>JAAUUE010000009.1 GCA_012031635.1 Coleofasciculaceae cyanobacterium SM2_1_6
ATCGCTGCAAAGAATAAGGCTCCAAATACATCCCGCAGGGGTTCCACATAATTCAAAGTCTGGTCTGCATACTCAACTTCTGAGATCATCAAACCCGCCACAAAAGCCCCCATCTCAATGGATAGTCCCATTTTCTCCGTGAGGATGGCAATCCCTAAACACAAACCCACAACTCCCAAGAGAAATAATTCCCGACTTTCGGTCTTGGCAAGAAGACGCAGGAGTTTAGGCATAATTAATTTTCCGGCTGCCACCGCTCCTAAACCAAAGAGGGCAATTTTCACCACGGCGAGGGCGATCGCCACCCCAAGGGCTTCGGGGGGTTGATCCAAGGCAGGCAACACCGCCAACATCAGACCCAGAGCTAAATCCTGCACCACCAGCACCCCCAACATGACCTGCGCTTGGGGAGTTTCCGCTTCGTTGCGCTCCATTAAGCATTTCATCACCACCGCCGTCGAAGATAGGGACAGAATCGCCCCCAGAAATACCCCTTGAACTGGTGTAGAAACCCAGCCCACAAACAGGGAAAGGCAAGCGGTGACAAGGATGGTGAGAATTATCTGTAAACTACCGCCACCAAGGGCGATCGCCTGCACTTTCTTCAGTTCGGTCAAGGAAAACTCTACCCCCAAGGCAAAAAGCAGAAAGGCAACCCCCAACTGCGCCATGGTTTCGATGGGGACGATTTCCTTAATTAGCCCCAACCCCGCAGGCCCAACAATCATGCCGCCGAGAATATAACCCAAAAGCGCCGGCTGACGACAAAAGGCAGCTAATAATCCCCCGGCGGTTGCTGCTGCCAACACTGAAACGAAGTCAATAATTAAGCGGAAATCTTCTTGCACTGGTTAATAAATTGGGTGTGATTACTGGGTTTAACGAAGGGTCGTGGCGGGTCACTGCATCTAGCTTTTGCCTAGATGTCATCTAAGTTTAAGTCTAAAAATTGTGATTTAAATATTTTTATGAGTCAAATATTAAGCTGTATTAACTTCAGGATACATTTTCTCAGACATTTTCCCCATGTTTTCTCAGCAATTTCCCAAAAAAATCCGCTAAAATTTGGTAACTAATATCTCTCTACTAAAGACAAATACTTAAAAGCATAGTTAAGTAGTTATTCTGATATATGCAGTGTTTTTCTGTGATTTCTAGGTAACTTCACTATGGGAAACCAAGATAGTCAATGATTATAAGGTTAAAGAAGTATAAAGTAATATGTTAAATAGATGACTAGACTACATCTTAGATGAAGACAGCAGATGTAAAATCAAGTAAACTCATCTATCGATAAATAATTAACTATACCCAAAGTACATAAAAATGAGTAATACAAGGCGATCAAGCTGGTTTGAGTCTGGTAAATCATTGCAGTACATAATTGATCATCTTGAAAAAGCTAAAGAAAAAATTCGGATTGCAACGGGCTTTTTTACTATCAAAGGATGGAATTTAGTTCGTCGCTATACTACGGGCAAGAAAACTTATATATTAGTTGGCTTGGATGAACCGGGAGAAGAACGAGCAAGGAAGGTGTTAATTCGGGAAATAATGCGAGACTTACGAACAGGGTTAGATATTACCAGAAGACAGTCAGTGCAGGAGCTAGTGGATAAAATGCAATCGGATCAGTTTGAGATTGTTGATGCTAGAGCAAGAGATCACCATAATAAACTTTATATTTGTGATGGTAAAGCTGCTATTCAAACCTCTTCAAACTTAACGGGAAAAGGGCTGAAAGAACAAGTTGAAGGTGGAACTATCATTACTACAAAGTCTGAAGTAGCAGCACTAATCGAAGAGTTTGATAATTACTTTGCTAATGCTCAAGACTTAACTCAAGAGCTTCTTGAAGCTTTGTTAAAATGGTTAGAACTTGCCACACCTTGGGATATTTACTTAAAAACGATACTGTCTTTAGAGCAAATTAAACCAGTTAAAACAACTTATAGTAAAAAGCCTCTTATCTATCAACAAGATATGATCTCTTTAACATTAAGTCAAATTCATAATCATGGTGGCTCAATGTTAGTAGCTTCAACAGGGCTAGGTAAAACTGTAATGGGAACTTTAATTGCTGTTCAGCTAAAATCAGTAGATTGTATTGACAAAGTGATTATTATTTGTCCTAATTCCGTTGAAAAAAGTTGGAGTAATGAAATGGATGATGCTAGTATTCACGCTAATTATTTTACTCTAGAAACTCTAGATAGAGAGGATTCTCATAGACCAAAAAATATGGATATTTGGGATAAAATAACTGAAAACATACAATTAGGAAAGGCGCGTTATTTATTGATATTTGACGAGAGCCACAAACTAAGAAAACGTTATCCAGATCATTTTGGAAATAAAATATTCTGAAAGTAAGAAAAGAAGGGAAAGGAAAGCATTTACTAGAATTAATGAACTTGTTAATAAGATTGGAGATACTGAAAAGATTAAAGTTTTGCTATTAACTGGTTCACCTTATGCCACAGATATTAATAATATTAATGTTCAACTTTCTTTATTACCTCATACTGCCGAGAGTTCTGTTTTATTGCCTGATTATTTTGATAATGCTCATGCTTGGAAAATTGATGAACCAAGGCAATTTATACAACTACCTGTTGCTCACCAGTTAACAACTCCTCACGTTGCCAAATATTATGGTCAAGTTGATGAGAAAGGACGTTATATTAAATTTGGAGAACAAAGAAAATATTTTCCTCATGTTCATCTCTTCACTGTACCTTTTTCTATAATTTTGGAATCTGAGTTAACTTCGGTAATTTCTCAAGGTTGTTTTGATTTAAGTATTCCTTATCCGGGGCGAAAAAATATTGTTACTCAAATAAAGAAATCTTGGGCAAGTTCTCCTCTAGCATTACGAGAAAGTTTAGAGTCTGTTATTGATACTCCCGGAGGAGAGAAAGCATTTCCTTTAGAAAACTCCAAATTTTTGATGTCACAGGAGCAACGTCAAGAAATTTTGAATCCAATCATTAGTCAACTCTATAGATTAAAACAGCAAAAAGATGAGAAACTTCAAAATTTACTAAAAATTATAGATTTTCATTGCCCTAAAGAAAAGTTAGTTATTTTTTGTGAGCGTTATCCTACTGCTTTTTATTTAGAAGAAGCAATTAAATCGTTAAATTCATCGTTAAGAATATTTAGTACGATTGAAAAACTAAAGATGTCAAATATAAGCCAAAACCCTTGGACAAAGTGGAAAAAGCCATTGAAAAATTTGCTCCAATTGCTAATAATAACTCCTTAAATAGTGAAGATGCTTATGATTTATTTATTACCACTGATAATTATGGAATTGGTGTTAATATGCAAGATGCATCAGTTGTAGTTAATTATGACATAGCATGGACTCCTATTGAACCGATTCAAAGAGCGGGTAGAATTTTGAGGCTTTGGGAAGATTTTCGGACTGTAAGAGTATATACTCTTATTCCAATTCTTACAAAGACGACGGAATTTCAAGAGGAATTTGTAGATATAGGCAAACGCTGGGATACATTAATAGAACGACATGAAAAATCTAGAATATTAACTGATTTACCTGTTTTAACATCTGATGATAATCAATTGATTGACATACCAAATTTTGCCTCCAATATTAAAGTTAAAATGGGAACTCTAAACCTTGAAAAAGCAGATGATAAGGATGTTTCTTCTTATTATCAACATACACGAGAACTACATTTTTACCGTGATTATGCAGAAAGCCTTAAAAGTGACTTAATTAGTGCCTTAAATTATTCGGGTATTTCTATTTTATTGTATGTTCTTTTGAAATATAAAGATGAATATAAAATAGTATTGTATAATCCTAAAAGGGATTACAACCAACTTCACCTGAAAGTATTTTAGATTTGATAAAGTGTACTTGTAAAACTGAACCTGCTGTGATAGATACAGGCATAATAGAAGAGTTAGCTGATATTGCTATTAGAAAATGGTGTGAAAGTAACAGTATTTCTGAAGAAGATGTAAGTAGAGAGTGTACATTGTACTTGAATCCTAGTGATAATGAAGTATCTATTAAAGAATTGATTTCATCAAGTAGTCGCTAACTGAAGCAATAAAGATTACAATTAACCTCGAAAAGTTAGAGGTTTCTAGGAAACTTTTCATTAAACCTTTAGTCTAATTTGATTATCTATTTTTCTTGTCCTTGATCCTATCTCCTGAAACTTTCCTCCAATAGTAGAAGACTATGATTCAATTTTCCTCCATTCTCAAAGCCTTAAATTCCCTGACTATTAGCAAGTCTTTCCTAAAGTTAGTTGCCCTCACAATTACTGCTACTAGCCTCACTCTATTCTTGATCCATCCTGCTCCAGCGCTAGAAGTGCAGTTTACGCCCAGCAATCCCCGCCTCGGCGATACGATCGACCTCAGAGTTAATTCCCCCAGCCAACCAACGGTGAGCTTTGATGGTCAGGTGTATCCGGCTTTTCCTAGAGGTACCGGGCTTTGGCAGGTCTTAGTGCCAACGACTCCCTTGGATGCACCGGGGACAAAAAATTTAGTGATTAATGATCGGAGTACAGAAAAGAGAATTGCTGTGCAGTTAGGGAATCGAGATTTTGCCACCCAGAGACTCTGGATTCCCGGCAGTGATGAACCCCCAGTGGATGAGTACGAGTTCGATCGAGTGGACGAGTTTAAAGCCCTTGTCACCCCAGAAAGACATTGGCGGGGAGCCTTACTCCGTCCTACCTCTGGCGATGTCACCTCTGTCTATGGCGTGCGCCGCTACTACAATGGCGTATTTGCCGAAGATTATTATCATCGGGGTGTGGACTATGGGGCGGGAACCGGAACCCCAGTGATTGCTCCGGCGGCGGGCAGGATTAGCTTAGTGGGCAGAGAAAACCAACGCTTTAATATCCACGGCAACACCGTCGGCATCGATCACGGGCAGGGCTTACTCAGCATCATGCTCCACCTCAGCCGTATTGATGTGAAAGAGGGAGATTTTGTCCAAGCGGGGCAGGTAATCGGTGCAGTAGGAGCCACAGGAGCAGTCACCGGACCTCATCTCCACTGGGGTTTGTCTGTCCACGGCAAAGCGATCGATCCCGTCCCATGGCGAGAAGGAGATTTTAATTAATGAGGCGCATTTATGCCAATAGATTGTAAAAAATATTTAAAGTGAGTTCGGTTTAAGAAAAAGCTCTGACCCTAAACTTAGAGACGTTCCCTGAGCGGAGTCGAAGGGACAATTTCCGCTATAAATGGAGATAATCAACTGAAGATTTGTCGTAGGGTTTTGGCTTCGACTTCGCTCAGCCAACGATAATGGTTATAGTTTCCGTAAAATGGTATCAGGGGCATTTCTTATCCCGAACTCAGGTTATTTAGGGAAGTATTATGGTAAAAATTCAGCATCTAATACCTCCTCTGGGGAAAGGGGTGATTCTACTGGGAAAATATCTAGGGCTAAGCCAGTTTCATCGGCTGCTAGTTTCCGAGCATTTGCGTAGCATTTTGTGAATACTTCCCTGTAATAATTTTGTAGACTAGGACTATCTTCAAAGTCTTCTTCTAGACGGCGGCGGTGTTCACGAATACTAAATTTCCAACTATTGGTGCGCTTCTTGGGTTGATATTTCCATTTGAGTAAATGTAATAAAACGACGATTAAATTATTCCGTAAAGCACTTTTATTGCTTCTCCCCATATCCTCAACTTCTTCAATTAAATTCTCTAAATCTACTTCAGCAAACCTTTGCTCTTTGAGTAATTGCACAGTGGTTTCAATCCAGAGCATAAAGTCTCGATCGTAACTGATTTGCAAATTTTTCTCTGTATCCATCTTTGTATTCATAAATTAACTGGCAATTTATAAGTTAATGCTCAGATTTCAGATTTCAGATTTTAAGTTAAGCTCGAAGTAATCTCTTAATACCAACCAGAACTTTTGGCGGCTGCTAAGGAAATATCTGGCAAATGCTCCAGCAGGTTATCCCACGTACTGTGGGCTTGGAGAGCTTTTACTAGACGTTGCGGTCAGAATCAGGGAGATGCCCTTGTCCCCTCATCCCTAAGACCAAGGGACAACGCTAAATTGGAAAAAATTATTCATCAAGAATACCCCTTTTTCCATGAAATTAGAACTCAAGAAATTCTTTAGGTCTTGTAATCCTAGTAAAACTTTGGCAGTAGGCAATCCTGAAGATCGTCTTTACTACATTGATTGTTCTGCGGTCAGGGGAGGAAAAATTATTGAGGCTCTGGGCAGAACCATTACATTACTGTCTCCAGATGAACCAACCTGCCAACTATTTACCGGACATATTGGCTGTGGGAAATCGACAGAACTCCTCCGCCTCAAAGCCCAGCTAGAGGCGGGGAATTTTCATGTGGTTTATTTTGAGTCTTCCCAAGATTTGGATATGGCGGATATTGATATTTCTGATATATTGTTGGCGATCGCCCGCTCCGTGAGTGAAAGTCTCGAAAAAGTCGGTATCCATCTCCACCCCACCTACTTTGCCAATTTATTTAAGGAAATCAAAGGCTTTCTGCAAACTCCCCTCGATATCTCTGCCCAAGCTGAACTTTCCTTGGGGATTGCCAAGATCACCGCCCGCACCAAAGAAAGCCCCCAACTGCGGGAGCAACTCCGCCAACACCTAGAACCCAGAACCCAAGGCATCCTTAAGGCAATTAATGAAGAAGTTTTAGGCAAAGCCATTGAGGAGCTAAAGCACCGGGGCAAGCGGGGTTTGGTGGTCATTGTAGACAATCTCGATCGAGTAGACCCCCGGATTACTGCCAGTGGTCGATCGCAGCCGGAATATTTATTTATCGATCGGGGCAGTCAACTCCGCAGCCTCAACTGCCATGTAGTCTATACCCTACCCTTGGGCTTGAGTTTTTCCAATGAATTTGAAACTATGAAAAACCGTCTCGGTGGTGGCGTAGCTCCCAAGGTGCTGCCCATGGTTCCCGTTACCCAACGCACGGGGGAAGATTTTCCAGCAGGAATGGCTCTCCTGCGGCAGCTAGTCCTTGCTAGGGCTTTTCCTGAACTGAACCCCGCCCAGAGACTAGAACTAATCGCCGAAGTTTTTGATCAACCCCAGACCCTCGATCGCCTGTGTCGGATCAGTGGCGGGCATGTGCGCAATCTTTTGGGGCTACTCTACAACTGTCTCCAACAGCAGGATCCACCCATTTCCGGAAGTTGCCTCGAAACAGTAATCAAAAGCTATCGAGATGATCTTGCCCTCGCCGTAGATGATCAGGAGTGGGAATTGCTGATGCAGGTTGTCAAACAGCAGGTAATTAAGGGAGACAAGGAATACAACATTCTGCTGAGGAGCATGTTTGTGTTTGAGTACCGAGATGAACAGGGGCGTTGGTTTAGTGTGAATCCCGCCTTGGCAGAAACTCAAAAATTTCAGGCTCTTATGAGCCAGCCCCTTGATCAATCTCTTAACCAATCCCTTAACCAGCCCCTTAACCAATCTCTTAACCAATCTCTTAACCAATCTCTTAACCAATCCCTTAACCAGCCCCTAGTTAGGAATTCCTCGCTGTAGGTTCAGCTACCTAGGCATCTTGACGACGATCGCTGCCCCGGGGTGGACTAGGTTTATCGCCAGTGGAATCAATACTGCTACCACTGCTACTTTGTCCTATTAATTGCTCTGGCAGGGTAGAAATTGGGGCGTGGCTGATCGAAATACTTATTCCTAGGACAATTATTCCCAAGAGGCTAAAACTGGTAGCAGAAGATAGATAACGCATAAAAAAAGGTAGTTATGGTTGTATTTAATTTCTACTTACATTGATGGATTCAACCAATCAGGAAAACTAGCCAAGTTAATACAAAAACTTGAGGAAAGAGCATGGCAACCAAACCAGATATAGAAACGACAGAAACCTTGGTATTAGAAAATAATCGTCGATCGCTATCTACTCTGGCTCGATCAATTATTCTCTCCGGAGGGGATTTTTCCCTGATTCTGGTGCGGTGCAACTATACTTTTTTGCGAGAAAAAATGTGGCAGAAAATCCAACATTTGTCGCCCCAACCTTTGGATTCTTTAATTCTCAAAAATAATCAAATTAATCTCTATCAAAATATTGCTAACTTTGCCGGAAATCGAGATATATATTGTCTGCATATCTTCGGGCTAGAAATGGTAGATAATCTCGAACAAATGCTGGTGTCAGCCAATCAGATGCGGGATGAATTTAACCAAAGTTTTAATTTTCCCATTGTCCTGTGGATGACTGATGATGCCCTGCAAAAGATGACCAGATTAGCGGCGGATTTTAAGAGCTGGGCTGCTAGTGCCATCAAATTTAATCTAGAAACCGAAAAATTGCTTACTCTCTGGCAACGGGCGGCGGATCATCTCTTTAGCCAAATTCTGGCGGCTCCTAGGTCAATTTCTCCTGTAAATAGACATAAAAATCAACCTCTGGGGCTGGGCAAGGGCGATCGCCATCGTCAAGAGTTGGAATCGGCTTTAATTGATCTCCAAGAGCGGGGTATTGACCTTGACCCAGCGCTGCGGGCAGCTTGGCAGTTAATTAAAGGTAGAGATGCGGATGCCCTCCATCAATTTGCCGAGGCGATCGCCTACTACGAGCAGAGTCTCCGCTTTTGGCAAGAATCCACCCAAATCACCAACTTTCCCCATGCCGACCTCTTGGCTCCCTATATCTGCCTTTATCTAGAGCGTCAGGGAGTCCTCTTTCTGCACTTGGGTCTGTGTTACACCAAGCAAGCCCAGGTTAACTTTCCCCAGAGTCAGTCTAGTTGGCCCCAGGCTCATGCTGCCTTTCGATCGGGGGTCGTGGCAAGTGCGGCGGCGGGACAACATCACCTTGCGGCTCAGATGCTCATCTACCAAGGGGAAGTTTTACAATCCCTCCAAAATTGGCAAGAATTGACCGAATTAGCCCACTATGCCTTAACTATCCGGGCGGTTGTCGATCACCCCAGCTATTTTGCTCAGGTCTACGGTTTTTTGGCGGTGGTGGCTAGTGCTGAGGAAAATTGGCTCCGGGTGGCGGAACTAGCCCAAACGGCTCTCCAGATTCTAGATCAAAGGGCAGCAGAGGACAGCCACGCCAGTATTTATCTATTTCTGTTGGCAAAATCCCAACGCGCCCAGGGACATTATCTCCCGGCCCTCAATACCCTAGAGCAGAGTAAAAAAGTTGCCGAAAAAAATACCCGCAGATTTCTCAATTGGCTAGAGCATTACCTTGCGATCCTCGAAGATTTGCGATCGCTCTACTGGGAACTACATCAATACCTCGCAGCCTTTGAAGTCAAGCAACAAAAACACTTAGTAGAGCAGCAGTGTGGGATCAAAACCTTCATTGGAGCTAGTCCCTTACCCTTGAGGTTAATTCCCCAAGACTTCGCCCTACCTTCTGGCTCCCTGCTGGCGGCTCCTCGGGAACAGGATGTGACGAATATTGTGAATCGCCTCGTCCGTTCCGATCATAAACTAGCGATTATTCACGGTGCTTCTGGGGTCGGCAAAACTTCCCTTGTTCACGGCGGCTTGTTTCCGGCTCTCCACCACCGGATTGTCGGCACCCGGATTACCCTGCCCATTATTCAGAAAAACTACCGGGATTGGCAAGTAAATCTAACCCTGCAATTGCTAGAAATGATGTCTCAGGGGTGGCACAGGCGGTCTGGCAAAGTTGAGACCAACTCTGGAGTCGAAGCTGGGACTAACCCCGGAGAAACTCTGGAAACTACAAAGCAGATTAGCCTGATGGAACTAGTGAAAAAGTCTAGTCAAGATAATTTCCTGTTGGTATTGATGTTTGATCAGTTTGAAGATTTTTTCTCTACTTGTACTAAGCCTGAGGATAAGTGGGATTTCTACGAGTTTTTAGGGGCGGCCCTGGCAACTCCTTTTGTGAAGGTAGTCCTGTCGATTCGAGAAGAAGTTCTGCATCGACTGCTGGAGTACGATCGCTATGTTGACTTAGAGGTAATTAATAACAATATTCTCGATCGAGAAATCCGCTACCAGTTGGGGGATCTTTCCCCAGTCCAAGCCAAGGAACTGATTTATCAACTCACGACCCTCTCACGGTGGCAACTCGAACCAAGTTTGATCGAGGCTTTTGTGCAGGATTTGGCGGCGGCAACGGGAACGGTACGCTTGATTGAACTTCAGGTTTTAGGGGCGACGCTCCAAGGGGAAAAAATCACCACCCTCGCCCAGTATCAAAGCCTCGGCTCCCATCCTCGATCGGCTCTCATCGAACTCAGCTTGGATCAGATTATTCGGGATTGTGGCACAGAAAACCAAACCACCGCCTGGCAAATTTTGTATCACCTCACCGACGACACCCAGAAGATTCGCCCCATCAAAACTTTTTCGGAATTACTGAATCTGGTAGTCCGGCAGACAGAGCTGCTGCCAGAAACTTTGGGGCTAGACGACCGCCAAGCTCACTGGACTTCCACCTCTGGACTCAAAATAGAGCTACTTTTGAAGATTTTAGTGGGTTCTGGGCTGGTCCTCCGAGTCTCGGAAATGTCCGTGGAGGGCTATCAATTGGCTCATGACTATCTCCGGGAACCCATTCGCCAGCATTACCTGATGGCTGTGCAATCCCAGATCACCACCAAGCTCTTTGATCAAGCTACGGAACTCCGCCAGATCCGGCAGCAAAAATTCCGGGCGATCGCCCTCTCCCTAGCTATGGGAACTCTCGCCCTGACATCGGCTTTTTTAGCCTGGACTGCTGATCATCAGCGCAAGATCGCCACCAATCTTTCTATTAATGCTCAACTTACAACCTTTAGTGCCTCTAGCGAAGCCCTGTCTGCCTCCGGAAAACAATTTGATGCCCTCCTCGAAGCAGTGCGGGGAGCCAAATATCTCCAGAAATACCTCAAAAACGATGCTAAAACCATTGACCCAGATACAAAAAGCCAGATTCTCCTCACCCTCCAACAGTCCCTGAGCCAAGTTCAAGAGCAAAATCGCCTCGAAGGGCATCTAGAAATTATTTCCCATGTGGCTTTTTCCCCCGATGGTCAAGCGATCGCCTCGGCTAGTCGGGACAAAACCATCAAGCTCTGGAGTCCCGCCGGAGAGAATTTAGCTACCCTAACGGGGCATACCGACGGAGTTACAGGGCTGAGTTTTTCCGCAGATGGGCAACTCCTTGTTTCTGCCAGTTGGGATGGAACGGTCAGAATTTGGCGGCGCACTCCACAATCTTCACAATCTTCACAACCTTCACAACCTTCACAATCTTGGGAATTGGTAAGAACGATTCCAGTGGCTGACTCGAGAATTTACAGTGTTAGTCTCAGTGCCGATGGACAAATGATAGCCTTAGGCTTACAGGACGAAAGTATTCAAGTTTGGACAATTGCAGGGCAACTCCGCCAGCGTTGGCAGGGGCAGAGTGGAGGAATCACGGGGGTGAGCTTTAGTCCTGATGGGCAGACGATCGCCACGAGTGGGGAGGCGGGTTTAATCAAGCTCTGGTCGCCGACCGGGGAGTTGCGACAAACCCTCACAGGGCATCAAGGCAAGGTGAATTCTGTGAATTTTAGTCCTGATAACAGTTTAATTGTCTCTACGGGGGACGATCGCACTGTCCGCCTCTGGAACCGTCAAGGGCAACTCACCCAAACCCTCACCGGGCATCAAGGCTGGGTCATGTACGCAGCGTTTAGTGCCGATTCCCAACTCCTAGTTTCTGGAGGAGACGATGAATCACTCCGGGTGTGGCGGCGGGATGGCTCCTTGGTGGAGTCTTTTCAGGCGCATAGTGATCAGGTGAATGCGGTGATGTTTAACCCCTTGGGAAATCAAGTTATTTCTGGCAGTAATGACAAAACCCTCAAACTCTGGTCTCTGGACGCATCCGGTGATCTGATCCGAGCTCATCGTGAATCCATTAGTGATGTGAAGTTTTCCCCCAATGGGCAGCTAGCGGCTTCGGCTAGCCATGACAAAACTATAAAGCTCTGGCGGCTTGTCTCGCCAAATCCGCCTAATTCTTCGGTTGTTAATGGTGCTATTGATAGCTCTTCTAGATCTACTCATAGCTTTACTAAGGGGCGGGCGCATCGCCTGCCTGTACAATTTCCGCCCTTGGTGTTGGAGGGGCATAGCGATCGAGTTATGAGCATAGCTTTTACTCCCGATGGGTCTCTGCTCGCCAGTACCAGTCGGGATGGAACCCTGCGGTTGTGGGATTTAGCCGGAAAGCAACTAGCCCTAGCTCAGGAAAAAGATTGGCTACTGCGGGTGACAGCAAGTCCTGATTCACAGCTTTTGGCAACGGCGGGGCGCGATCACACGGTAAAACTCTGGGATCGGCGGGGGAAGTTAGTCCGGGGCTTAACAGGGCATAGCGATCGAGTCAATGCTGTGATTTTCTCCCCCGATGGACAACTGATTGCTTCTGCTAGTGATGACCAGACCGTCAAACTCTGGACAAGGGAAGGACAGTTACTGACTACCCTACGGGGACATCAGGGCTGGGTGCTAGACCTTGCCTTTAGTAGGGATGGGCTTTATTTAGCCACGGCGGGCTATGACAACCGGGTGAATATCTGGTCCCGGCGGGGAAAGTTAATTAAAACTCTCAAGGGTTCCAGTGACAGTGTGGCTCGGGTCAGTTTTTTGAGTGATAATCAAACCATAGCCACGACAAGCTGGAATAACCAAGTCCAACTCTGGCGGCTGGATGATACCCTGATCAAAACCCTCAGTGGTCATGGCGATCGCATTACTAGCATTGACTGGCGGGCAGATGGACAGGCGATCGTCACGGCGAGTGTAGATGGGACAATGATCCTCTGGGATCTCAAACTCGAAAATCTCTTGCAAAATAGCTGTAACTGGCTCCGGGATTACCTCAACCACAATTCTCAAGTGCGAGAGAGCGATCGATCAATTTGTCTTCAAACCCCCTAAACTAGGCAAAGTAAATATTATTGTGCAAATATTATTGTATTGACCTAAACCTAGCTCAACTCACCAGAGCAACTTTCTCAGCCAATTTAGACTAAATTTCTACACCAACCTTAAGGAGAATTGAGCCATGTCCTTTGAAGAATTATCACCCCTGTTCCAAGAATTGACCAAACAGCCCGGAGCTTTTCTGGGGGGCTTGTGTGCCGGAGTCTTGCGCCTCAAACTCACCGATGATCCCGTCAAAAGCTGGCTGACTCAGCAAACTGGAACTACCCTCATTCCCTACAGTGAAAATGGCTCCCAGCCTCGATCGATCAGCATCGATTAGATTGAGTTTTTTAATTTAGAGCCTCAGCCCCGGCTCCACTTTAAGAAACTAATGAAATTTGTATTCTAAGTAACAGTTAACTCTTGGATCGATCGTGAAGATAGTTAAGTCTTAACAACTCATTCCCACTTAGCACTTCAAATAATTTTAGACATAAGAGTAACTAACCATGAAATCTCATAAAATACCTAAATTTCTTAAATTTCTCAAACCTCTAACCGCCCTAACCCTCTTGAGTCTGGTAGCCTGTGGTGGCGGAACCCCTACCGGGACTAGCTCCCCTGCCGCTACGACCTCCCCGGCGACTACAGACACCGGAAAATTTACCGTAGGCTTGATCATGGTCGGCCCCAGAAACGATCAAGGCTGGAGCCAAGGACACTACGAAGCAATCACCGAGTACGTTACCCAAAAAGTGCCTGATGTCCAAGTGGAATACGTGGATAAGGTCAACCCGGCCGATCGCCCCAACGTGAAAGGCTCCCAAGTTGCCGATGATCTAATAGCCAAAGGAGCAAAGCTAATTATTTTCAACTCCGACGACTTCAAAGATGATGCCCTCGCCACTGCCAAAAAACATCCCAACGTAACTGTAATCCATGCTTCTGGAGATTATGCTTGGCAGGAAGGGAAGAACTTCAAAAATGTGTCTAACCTAGGAAATTTCATGCCAGAAATGGAGTACGGCAGAATGCTGAGCGGCTGTGTTGCTGCCCTGAGCAGTGAATCAGGGAAAATTGGCTTCCTTGGGCCACTGATTAACGATGAAACCCGGCGCTTGGTTTCTGCGGCTTACCTAGGCGCAAGACATTGCTGGCAGAAGTATCGGCAGAAAGACCCCAGTACCTTAGATTTCAAAGTAACTTGGATTGGTTTTTGGTTTAATATCCCCGGTGTCACCCTCGATCCCACCAAGGTAGCCGATGAGTTTTATAACGGTGGCTACGATGTGGTGATCTCAGGGATTGATACGCCCGAAGCAGGAGTGCAGGGGAAGAAAGCTGCCGAAGCTGGGAAAAAAGTCCAGTTTCTTTCCTACGGACTCAAAAGCGGTTGTGACACAGCCCCGGAAATTTGCTTGGGTGTACCAGTGTACAATTGGGGTCCTGCCTATGCTGAAGCTGTCCAAAAAACCAAAGCAGGAGGGTTCAAAGGTGAGTTTATCTGGGGAAAACCCGATTGGCAGAATCTCAATAGCCCGGATACTTCCTCGATCGGCTTCATTCGGGGCAAAGCTCTGACAGAGGCGAATGGGAAGTTTCTTGATGAATTTATTAAAGGCTTAGGAGACAAGAGTATTAATCTCTACCAAGGTCCCCTCAAATTCCAAGATGGTACGGAGTTTATTAAGGCGGGAGAAACGGCTACCCCCCAACAAATTTGGTATATGCCCCAACTCCTAGAGGGCATCCAAGGTGCTAGTAAGTAGAGGTTCTTGCCAGAAATGCGATTCAGAGGAGGTCTGAAAAATCTTACTGTGGGTGGCAAAAGTTTTGATCCCCCCAAATTCCCCTAACCTATGGGAAGGCTACGCCAACAAAAAGAAAGACTTTGAATCTGATTCTCCCCTTTTGAAGGGGGGCTACGGGGGGTCTCTGAGTGCAAAACACTAGACCTCTTGCGTGAATAAGGAAAAAGCCCCTCATCCCCCAGCCCCTTCTCCCTAGGGAGAGGGATTTAGGGTGAGGGTCATGATTCACGCAAGATATCTACTACAGATCATTCCTTTTCAGACATCCTCTAAGGTTTCGATCGCCCTTCTCAACCAACCACATTTACCTCAAATATCTTTCTATAGCAAAGACCGAGATGGTGAAGAAAGTTTAAGTTGCGAACCCCCCGCAGCGCGGGGGGTTCGCAACTCTTGTTTTGTCCTAGTTATAGCAGTCCTAAATGATTTCACCCGCCGGCGGCGGGTGAAATCACCTACCAGCAGCAATCTAATTTAGAAAATGATTTAGGATCGCTATATGTCTTTCTTTGCTATAGATATTGATCCCCGTCAATGGGAGATTTATGAGAGAAACATTAAGAATAAAATAGCAAATCTTGGTTAATTATTAACTAATTCTTAAATATTAAATAAAAGCATGATCGTACTCAAAATTACCAATCCTAGGCTAAGGTGAGTTTATAGTTATGGAATCAAGATAGAGCTAGGCAGATTAATTAAGTATTAATACCCTAGGGCGTGGGCTATCAAGAAATAACTACTAATGTCGCTTTTTAGGAGAATTGAATCATGATTAATTTATTGGTCAATATTCTAGTATTCGTCATGGAAAAGATCTACGGGGATAAACCCTATCCTCGATTCTATGTACTAGAAACTGTTGCCAGAGTTCCCTACTTTGCTTACACTTCCGTGCTACATCTGTACGAAACTTTGGGCCTGTGGCGCAAGAGTGACTGGATGAAAGTCCACTTTGCTGAGTCTTGGAATGAGTTACATCACCTGTTGATTATGGAAAGTTTGGGCGGAGATAGTAATTGGTTCGATCGCATCTTAGCCCGGACTAGTGCTTTAATTTATTACTGGATTCTTGTAGTTATTTATCTATTTAATCCCCGGGCTGCCTATCATTTTATGCAGCTAGTAGAGCAGCACGCCTACCATAGCTATAACAACTTTTTGATGGCGCACACCGAAGAACTCAAGGCTCAACCCGCTCCGGCGATCGCTATCAACTATTACCGGGATGGAGATTTGTACATGTTTGATGAGTTTCAAACTGGTCAACATTCTGGCATCCGTCGTCCGCTCGTAGATAATTTGTATGATGTTTTTGTGGCAATTCGGGATGATGAAAAAGAGCATGTGAAAACTATGGTAGCCTGCCAAAAGCCCAATGCCTACGAGACTTTCCACAGTCCCCACAGCCCAGAGGTGAAAAATTTACCAGATGAGGAACTCCAAGCCATTGAAACAGCGACCCAGTTGGCGATCGATGGCATGAAAGAAGCCAAGCAAACTGTCCTCAAATAGCTTCTCAAATAGCTCCTCAAATAGCTCCTCAAATAGCTCTGTGAGATTCAGGAGCAAGAAACAATAACAGTAATTAATTTCTGTACCGTCTAGGAAGGCGGTATTATTTTTTAAGTATTTCTGGATGATCTCTGGAGAACCTCTGGGCTAGATTTTACAGAATTTTTTAGGTATATGAGTATAGAAATCACATTTTTGCCCGATCGAGTCATGATTGAGGCAGAGGCGGGAGAATCGGTATTAGAAGCAGCCCGGCGAGCAGGGGTGGAGATTCCCACGGGGTGTCTGCGGGGTTCTTGCCAGGCCTGCGAAGTGGAAATTCAGGGGCTGGAGGATTTAGAGGATTTAGATAACCTAGGTAATCTAGACAATCTAGAGGCAGAAACTGTTTGTGCTTGTATTACTTCCGTGCCTTTAGGAAAAAATAAGATCACCGTTACACTTTATCGTGATCCAACTTGGTAGACTATTTTGCAGAGAGTAATTCTAGATACAGCACTTTTCTGGTTTGTGGATGACTTGCCAGGGGCTTAAGCCCCTTGTTATAGGGGAAAAGCGTGTCTTCATCTAGCTGAAAAACGCTGTAATAGGCTCCGCCGGGGGCAGGGAAATCATTTACCAAAAGCAATTTTATCTAGGGAATATTTAGGATTGCGATCGATTTAACTAGGGACTAGGAGTGAGGGAGTATGGCGAGTTTACAGGGTCGAGATTTGTTGAGTTTGGCTGATTTTAGTAGCGAAGAGATTGCTGAGTTGCTCAATTTGGCGATCGAGTTAAAATCCAAAGAAATCGAACCCCTGCGGCGGAAGGTTTTGGGCTTGCTGTTCTACAAGGCCTCCACCAGAACCCGTGTGAGTTTCTTGGTTGCGATGTATCAACTGGGGGGACAGGCGATCGACCTAAATACCAGCGTCACCCAGATCAGCCGGGGTGAACCCCTCGAAGATACTGCCAAGGTTTTGGATGGCTACTTGGATATTTTGGCGATTCGCACCTACAAACAGACGGATTTAGAAACCTTTGCTGCCTGTTCCCAGATTCCGATTATTAACGCCCTCAGCGATCTGGAACATCCCTGCCAAGTTTTAGCAGATTTACTCACAGCCCAAGAATGCTTTGGTTCCCTTACCGGCTTGACTTTGACCTATTTAGGGGATGGTAACAATATGGCAAATTCTCTGTTGTTGGGGTGTGCCTTGATGGGAATGCATGTGCGAATTGCTTGCCCCAAGGATTATCAGCCGGATGGAGCGATCGTGGAGCAGACCAAACAAATTGCCGCCGGGAAAACAGAAGTATTAGTCACCGAAGACCCGATCGAGGCGGTACAAGGGAGCCAAATTTTGTATACCGATGTGTGGGCAAGTATGGGGCAGGAAGATTTGGCAGAGTCGAGGATTCCCATTTTTCAGCCCTACCAGTTAAACGAAGCCCTGTTAGAGAAAGCGGATAAAGAGGCGATCGCTCTCCACTGTCTCCCGGCGCACCGAGAGGAAGAAATCACCGATGCGGTAATTGCGGGCAGTCAATCCCGGATTTGGCAACAGGCAGCAAACCGGATGCACGCCCAGAAAGCTCTTCTACTCAGTCTTTTAGGGGGAAGTTATTAATAGGATGCGGTGGGCTTTGCCCACCCTACAGAATGGTTATAAGTATCATCATCAAGGTCGTTTCATTAATAGGTTATACATACTAGGTCTAGCTAGTTTGGGGTTGGGGAGTTGGGGGCAGAGTCCTGTTTTTGCAGACGTGGGAGCCGAGATGGTGGAGGTTCGGGGGGCGATCGAACGGGAAACAACATCAGTAGAGATGCCGGGATTGATCGACAGGACAACAGAAACCCCTATAGATATTCCTCCAGAACCAGATATTCCTGTAGCGATCGACATCCCTAGAGAAATTTTAGCCCCGATCCCCGGCGAAGTAGCGGTAGAGATCCCAGCCGAGAATCCTATCCCAGAATGGGAAATAGCCCTGTCTTCCAGCGTTGGCAGCAACAAATCCCTAATATTTGGGCAGAGATAGAAAATGATCCCAGCTTTCGGACTCGGTGGCGGTTGGGCTACGGAGAAAATAACCACCGGGGCGGAGTGAATTTAGGCGTAGAAGATATTTTTCTGGTCGATCGCTTCACCCTCAGTGGGGATTATCAAAGTGATTATCAAACTTATCAAACTAATGATCAAAATAATAATGTGGCTTACGGGGCAGAGTTGCGTTACTATTTGCTGCCCATGGGAAATTATGTCAACGTTGCTCCAGTCTTAGGCTATCGTCAGATCAATGCTGAGAACTTTACCACCAATGGCGTAAGAGTGGGGGGCAGAGTGCAGGTAGTTCTCTCCCGTCCCAGTGCAGCAGATCTTGCGTTGAGTCAAACTTGGGTCGCTCCCGGCAGTAGTCAAGAAGTCGCAATTACTGATGTTTCCCTCGGCTATGCTATTACTCGCCATCTCCGGGTCGGTACTCAGTGGCAACTGCAACAATCTGGGCAAGGGAGCGATCGACGCTTGGGAATTTTCGTAGAGTTCTACTGAGTACCCTAGATAGCTCTGGCTATAATTGAGATAATATATCTTAATGGTCAAAAACCCATGTTTTCTCTAACTCAAACTACTTCTAGACAAAAAGAAATCCTAGAAGTTGTCTTTCGCAACGGCTGGGACTACATGCGGGGACTGCTCACGGGGGGCAAAGCCGGACAACCCCAACTGCCGCCGCCAGAAATTCTGCGGAATATCATGATTGATTTGGGTCCTGTGTATGTCAAGATGGGGCAACTGCTCAGCACTCGTCCCGATGTCCTTTCGCCTAAATATATTCAGGCTTTATCTAGCCTCCAAGCCCAAGTTCCCCCGGTGAGTTGGGCAGAAATTAGCCCCTTGATTCGGCAGGAGTTGGGGCAACCCATTGAGTCTGTGTTTCAGAGTATTAACCCGGTGGCGATCGCCGCAGGTTCGATCGCCCAGACCCACAAAGGCGTGCTACTCAACGGTCAGGTAGTTGCCCTGAAGGTGCAGCGTCCCGGCATTGAAAAAATCGTCGCCCAAGATACTGCCCTCCTCAAGGGAGTCGCCGAACTAGTTTCCCTCACAGATTTCGGCTCAGAATTTGATTTTGTCGGTCTGGCGGAGGAGTTTAGCACGGCTCTGGCGGCGGAGTTGGATTTCACCAAGGAAGCCCACAATACCGACCAGTTGCGGCAAAATATGTCCCAGAGTCGCTGGTTTGCGGCGGATCAGCTATTTATCCCCGGTATCTATTGGGAATGTACGAGTACGAAACTCTTGGTGCTGGATTGGTTAGATGGTAAGCCCCTCTTGGAGGCAACTTTGAAGGTTCCTGAACTGGGGAAAGATGCGATCGCTGTCCGCCATGAAACTACAACTTTATTATTCCGGGTCTTTTTCCAGCAGCTATTTGTGGATGGATTTTTTCATGCGGATCCCCATCCGGGCAATATTTTTTATCTGGATAATGGCAAGGTCGCTCTCCTTGATTTTGGCATGGTCGGCAGGATTGATCCCCGCACCCAGCAAACCTTGACGGAGATATTGTTAGCGATCGCCGATCTCGATGCCCGCCGTTGCGCCCAATTGACCATTGAGCTATCTGATTCCGAACAGCCTGCTAACCTTAGTAAACTAGAAAATGACTATACTCGTCTCCTCCGTAAGTATTACAATGTCAACCTAGACGATACTAATTTCTCAGAAGTATTCTATGAATTGCTGCAAACTGCGAGGGAAAATAATCTAAAAATCCCCAGTAACCTCGGACTCTATGCCAAGGCGATCGCCAACCTCGAAGGTGTAGCCCGGACTTTTGATCCCCAGATTAATCTCCTTGATGAACTCAAACCCCTAACCATTGACCTGTTCCAAAGCCAACTCTTTGGTGAAAATCCCCTCCAAGCCCTCCTCCGCACTGCCCTAGACCTGAAGAGCCTCTCCTTTCAATCCCCCCGCCTCCTTGAACTCCTCCTTGAGCGGATCACCACAGAAAACCTCACATGGAATCTCAGTCTCAAGGATTTGGAACCCCTGCGCCGGAGTGTAGATGATTCGGCAAATCGGCTTTCTTTTAGTATTGTGGTCGGCTCCTTGATCATGGGAGCGGCGATTATTTCTACCAAAGCCCAGACGAGTCAGCTATCTTTTGTGAGCAATGCCCTGTTTGCCGCCGCTAGTTTCTTGGGGTTGTGGCTAATTATCAGTATTCTGCGTTCCGGGAGACTGCGCTAATTCTGTACTAACTCTGAACTAACTTTGGGCTAACTTGGTTTGCAATAGCTGGAGATTGGCTCGATCGAGGATCACTTTAATTTCCATTTGTTGCTTGGCATCCCGGAGGAGCAGAGTGTATTGATCGCCGCCTCCACCTAGAGCCATTTGAGGATTATTAATGGTGTATTGCTGATAAATAATTTCGGGAATACCGACTCGGATCACTAACTCTTTTTGAGATTGGGGATAAATGTATAGTTGTTGCTGTTGGGTATCTAGCTCTAATTTCGCTGCGGTGGAATTTTTCTCGATCGCCTCTGGTTTATCCTCCCGCCGCCAGTAGAGGGTGATCCCCCGGACTTGGGGAGTATAGATGGTAAATTTTTCATCAAAGCGGGCGGGTTCCCAGTCCAGTTCCTGAACGACACCCGTTAATACTCTCTGCTTCCAAGCAATTTCTTTGCCCTGCATTCCTGCCCACCATTGGCTGATGGTTGCAAAATTTTGGGCATTGTCGGGGTTGGGGCTGCCCTGTTCCCAAGTAATCAAAGTGTTCGCCATAAGAAATATCCTAATATTCAGTTATCAGTTACTCGCACTGAGCGGAGTCGAAGTGTCAGTTACTCGTATTGAGTTGGCATAAGATTTTGAAATTAAATCTTGAGGCTAAAAATTTTTAATTTTCGGTTCCTTCTCTCAGTGTAGTTGCAAAACTAGGGCTTTGTGTTAGGATTGTAAATGCAAAAATAAAGTTAAGCATTGAAGCCAAAAATCTAAGCTGAAAACTAAGGGCTGAATTTATTGGTAATCAAGAATAACTAGGCTCAGTAGCTCAGTGGTAGAGCTAGGGACTCATAAGCCCTCGGTCGTTGGTTCAAATCCGACCTGAGCCATTTGTTCTTTGAACTTACCTAATCAATTAAGTCATAGTTTTGACAAAGAGCAGTTAATTCTTGCTTGAAGCGATCGCACACTCTCCGGCGAAACAATTTGGCAATCTTACCCATAGCGTAAGCTGGATACGGAATGTCCGTAGGGTTGGTGATTTTTATACTTTTGAGAGATCACAAAATGAGGAATTGCAAAACTTGAAGATTTCTGCCCTAATGCAATAACAATTGCGAGGATAGTAGAGTATTATCCGAAACCTTTTTTGTTGCTTTTTGGTTTAGTATTTTTCGGTTTGAGCAATCGCTGCTTTAATAGTTCTGCCGCAAATCCTTTTTGATCTTCGAGCTTTAACATAGTAACTCGGCGGTGTTGATAGGCTTTAATTTCTGGAGCTAGGGGATGGTCAGGATCGATTTTTAAGTGGGTAATGGAAACGACAAATTTTTCTTCATTTTCTAAATTGTCTTCTAAGACACACATGATACCTCCCATATCACCAGAATAACTAACTGACTCAATGATCAAGGAATTTTTGGGGTCAAGCAGACTACCTCTTTCTTGCATTGTTTCCATCATTTTCTTGCTGGGATAAGCCCGGATCGGGAGGTGGGCAGAAATTTTTTTAGTTAAGGCTTGAGCTGCTGCGTAATTATCAATTTGCATTGTGTTTACCTATTATTTAATTATTCTAGGATTATCTTATGCCCTATGGTTTAGTCTTGAACTTAATACCTCGATCGCTCCTCTCTCAAAGTAATCTTAAAAGTAATCTTAGTGGTCGTCATCTCCATGCTTTATTTTTAGAATTAGTGAACTCAGTTGACCTAGAATTGGCTATTCACTTACATCAGTAATCAGTAGCTAAGGCTTTTGTCCTTAGTCCTTTGCAGGTGACGAGGCTGCTGGGGAATGAGATACAATTTCAATACGATCATTGCGGCGGGGACTCCCTGCTGGTGGCGGGTGGCTTTGTTAGATGAGGCGATTTTTAGGAAATTAACTCATCTATAGTTACAGCTTAGTCCCCAGGAGTGCTGGCATTTGGGCGCAGCGGATTTACAGGTAGCAAGTATTTTAGGAACTCCCCAAGTGATCGCTTTGGTCTAATTTTGTGACCTATGAGCAGCTTTATACCGAGGCTTCAGAGAGTAATCGCCAGCTATATTCAATAAATTTGATCAGCTTAACTTTGGATTCTGGGCTGTATCTGGCGACGATCGATTCAATATCTTGCAGTTGCCCCATAGCTATACCACGGGGTCTACCGTACTTGGCTTTGATGCGATCGCTAAATATTCAGAACGGGGAGCAACCAAGTCAATCGGCTAAATTCAGCAAAAAATAATGATAGCTGTTAGCAATCTTCTCCTTGGGTGACCCGGCGGATATTCAGCACATCGGTCATTTTTCGGACTTGGCTAAAGGCTCGATCGAGTTGAGCTTTGTCTTTGATATCAATGCAGAGATCAATAATGGCGGGTCGATCACGAGAAGTTTTTACCTGAGCATTGCGGACATTGATTTTGTGATCCATCAGATGAGATAACACATCTTTGAGGAGTCCGAGGCGATCGATCGCTTCAATCTGGACATTGACTGGGTAGGTGGCGGGTCTGCCCTCCGTAGCGCAGGGGTTCCAACTCACCGGAATCAGCCGATCGCCCGGCACTTTCTCTAAATTAGCGCAGCCCTGCCGATGGATGGTGATCCCCCGTTGCTTTGTCACCATGCCCAAGATTGACTCTCCCGGTACTGGGTTACAACAACCCGCTAGATGATAAACAATTCCTTCCACTCCGGCGATCGGGAAGTTTTTATTGTCTGGCTTAGGCGTGGGGCTGGGGTTGACAATTTCAATAACAGTCTCCTCTGGTTCGGGGAGCTTGGCAGTAATCGCCTCCCGGATTCGATTTACCACCACATTGAGAGTAATTTCGCCATAGCCCAAAGCAGCCAGCAGATCATCCACAGAGTGATAATTGCAACGCTCCACCACTCCCTGCATCGGCTCTGATTTGAGGAGGTTATCTAAACCTTTTTTACCTAGTTCTTTTTCGAGTAATTCCCTGCCCCTAGTGATATTTTCGGAACGATGGAAGCGCTTGTACCATTGGCGGATACGGTTCTTGGCGCTGGGAGTCACCACAAAGTTAATCCAATCAAGGCTGGGCTTAGCGCTTTTTTGGGTAATGATCTCCACCATGTCTCCATTTTTCAGCTCTGTTTCCAATACCGACCAACGCCCATTCACCCTTGCACCGTAGCAATGATTGCCCACTTCGGTATGAATCCGGTAGGCAAAATCTACAGGGGTGGCTCCCTGCATCAGGGCAATGACATCACCACTGGGAGTAAATACGTAGATATCTTCATCAAAAAGATTACCCTTGACGGTTTCTAGGTATTCCTTGGCATCCTTGAGGTCATTCTGCCAATCTAGCAACTGCCGGAGCCAGACAAATTTGCATTCTTCGGGGTTGAGTTGAGCTTCGTTGGAATGTCCCTCCTGTTTGTATTTCCAGTGGGCGGCAATTCCATACTCGGCAATGTGGTGCATCTCGATCGTGCGGATTTGCACTTCTAAGGGTTTGCCACTCAGACCAATGACGGTGGTATGGAGAGATTGGTAGTGGTTGGGTTTGGGTAAACCGATATAATCCTTGAATCTACCGGGGACGGGACGAAAGGCATCATGGACGATCGCTAAGGCTCGGTAACATTCCTCATTGGTTTCCACAATAATTCGCATGGCAGTGAGGTCGTAGATCTGGCTAAATTCCTTCTGGCGACGCTCCATTTTTTGATAAATGCTGTAGAGGTGTTTGGGGCGACCGCTGACATCTAACCAGTTGATCCCGGCTAAATCGAGGCGGTTGCGTAATAGCTCCGTAGTTTCTCGGATGCGGGCTTCGCGATCGGCTCTTTTCTCGACCACCAGTTCCTGCATCTGCCGATAGGACTCACTATCTAGGTACTTAAAACTTAAATCCTCTAGCTCCCACTTCAAGCGCCAAATCCCCAAACGATTCGCCAGGGGAGAGAAAATTTCCTTAGTTTCCAGCGCCACCTGTTTTTGCTTTTCTGGGGGCATGAATTCCAAAGTTCGCATATTGTGCAGGCGATCGGCTAGTTTCACCACAATCACCCGGATATCCTCCGCCATGGCTAGAAACATCCGCCGGAAGTTCTCCGCTTGGGACTCGGTTTTGCTGGAAAAATGTAACTTAGATAGCTTGGTTACTCCTTCTACTAATCTGCGGACTTCGGTACCGAACCTTTCCTCAATTTCTGCGGGTTCCACCGCCGTATCCTCTACCACATCATGGAGAAATCCCGCCGCAATCATGGTACTACTGCCCCCCATCTCCCGGAGAATCCCGGCTACTGCCACCGGATGAGCAATATACGGCTCCCCAGACCGGCGACACTGCCCGTCATGGAGTTGGTAAGCAAAATTAAAGGCTCTACAAATTAGCTGATTGTCCTCGATCGAGTACTCTGTCGTAGTTCCGTCAGATTGATTGATCAAACAACGCTGGAGCCAACTAGGTACATCAAACTGGTAGGGCAGCAGACAGGCGTGGCGGGCGGGCGCAATAATGTCAGAAGTTGGAGTAGGGGTAGGAGGGTTATTAGCAGTAGTATTGAGGATGGCAGTGTTCATGGTAGTCAGCAAAGAAAGTGGGTGGATACTTAAGAAATATTCGGGCGATACCTAGAAAATATTCAGAAAATATTTAGAAAAATAGTTAAGAAAGTTTTGAGACTCGATCGAGCAATTATCGAGCAATTATCGAGAATACCTCCGTGATTTTACATAATTTTTTTTGTGAGTTTTGACGGAATTTTCATAGATACAGCGTTTTCCAGCTAGATGAAGACATGCTTTTTCCAGATAACAAGGGGCTTAAGCTCCTGGCAAGTCATCCACAAACCAGAAAAGTGCTGTAAGAATCGCAAAGAAGGGATAGAGTCCGTAGAGCTAATTTTCTCCCATGTAGGGTTAATAATTGATTTAATTAAAATATCAGAATTATTTATACAAATCTTAATCTTATTGTGAATAATTTTTCCCCAGATAGCTATGCCAAGAAGTATCAGCAGCTATTAAACCTCTTGACTAGGTTGACAAATATGTCTTTAGATATGGCATTTTTTCTCACTCCTCCAGAGCCGAACCCGTGGCAGGAGTTAGCCCAAGTTTATACCCAAGAAATCTTGCCCCTGACTGGGGAAGAACTACCCCCAGAAATCGTGGCAAAGTGGCGATCGATCCAGACCGAAATTCACCGGGCTATGAAACTATTAACTACAGATATTTCTCTGCTCCGGGCAGCCCGCAGCCCTGAACTGCAATCCCAAAGACAAAAAGTGTTACTCGATCGCCTTACCACCCTCACCACCTATTGCCAAGTTATCCTCACTTGGGAAATTTAGGGAACTAAAAACGAGAGAAGCAGTCAGGTTTTATGGGCTTGGATGGGGCTTTGTTAATAGCAAGATGATGAAAATAGGTGAATTTCTCTGCTCTTATCTGCTCTTATAGCGATCCTAAATCATTTTCTAAATTAGATTGCTTCTGGTAGGTGATTCCACCCGCCGTAGGCGGGTAAAATCCTTTAGGACTGCTATGGTTGAAAAGTTAAAAAAGCAAAAGCAGAAACATGATTAAAAAATAATCGAGCTTTCTGGAATCGCCAAATTCATATTGATGAAGTTATTGATGAAGTTAGTTAATAAACTAATTTAGGTTGGCTTCAATTTTGGGCGGATTATACCCAAGGGCAGGACAACCTAGGCTCCCTAGGGCATCTAAAATCTGGTATTTTTGTTAGTTAGAATTATTTTGAGGAGATTTGTTATGGGTTTTTCAGATAAATTTGGTCGATCGACCACCAGTGTTGCAGCGTTAGTAGCCTTGGGTTTGACAATGCCAGTCCCTGCTCTAGTTATGGCTCAGACTCGGATTAGTTTTAGTGATACCCAAAATCACTGGGCCCGTCCTTTCATCGAGAGTCTAGCTCAGGAAGGGTTAATCAATGGCTTTGCCGATCGCACCTTCCAACCAGAGCAGACCATTACCCGTGATCAGTTCAACTCCATTCTCAATCAAGTCTTCAACAACCGCAGCGTCCAACTTCCCCAAGGTTTCAACACCACTGCCGCCAGCTATTGGTCTAGTTTTGATTTTCAAAATAACCGGGCTACTTCCCCCAACCAGTTACGCGGCACCGACAACCTGTCCCGGCTCCAAGTCCTCATGGCCATTACCAACGGCTTGGGTCTGACCCCCACTGGTAATCCTCAATCAGTCCTCGCAGCCTATCAAGATGCTTCCCGGATTCCCAGCACTGCGGCTGGCGGGCTCACGGCTGCTACCGAAAATGGCTTAGTGGTTAACTATCCCGATGTCCAGTATTTTGACCCCAACAAACCAGCGACTAGAGCTGAAGTTGCCGCCTTTGTCTACCAAGCCCTAGTGAGTCAAGATATTTTTGACCCCATCTCTAGCCGGACGATCGCCGCTCGCTACATCGTTCAACCCGGCAGTATTGCCAACAATCCCAACTCGCCTACAACTTCCAATCCTGTTGCTACCAATCCTCAAAATATTGGCAACCGGATTGCCATAAATACAGTAATTAATGTCCGCTATCCCCAAGCCCAGAAAATTGTTCTCACTCCCGGCGAAAATCAAAACCTGACGCTTTTGGTAACAGAGAATATTGTCAATTCCCAAGGACAGGTCTTAATTCCACGGGATAGCCAGATTGATGGGCAGATTACTTCTCGCTTCAATGGCAGTCAATTTTTGGGAGCGCAGTTTGTCGCCCAGCGCCTAGTTGTGGGCAATCAAGCCTATAATTTTAACGCAGTTTCTCGTCTCGTTAGCAGTCAACCAGCCGAAGCTGTTAACCAACAATCAGGAGTAGGTGATACGCTGATTTCTGCTGCTGCAAGGGCTATTCTCGGCTCCGTAACTGGTGGTGGGGGTGGTGGATTGTTAGAAGGGTTGCTAGGCTCAATTTTGGGGGGCGGCAATCGTCCTGCATCTAATTCCACGGGCAATCAATTGGTAATTATCAACACGGCAACGGATCTACAACTGACCACCCAAGGTGATTTGGTAGTGGGGAATTAAGTATTGTTGAGGAATGAATTGATGATAATTCTACTTTTCAATCCTTAAAAACCTTGAGATCAATATAGCAGTCCTCAATAGACCTCTTGCGTGAATAAGGAAAAAGCCCCTCATCCCCCAGCCCCTTCTCCCTA
>JAAUUE010000292.1 GCA_012031635.1 Coleofasciculaceae cyanobacterium SM2_1_6
GATCTTACATCTGAATAAGTGGTAAACCACCTGAATTATTACGACCTTCTTGCATGAATCATGACCCTCTCCCTAGGGGAGAGGGGACTTTCCTCTTACTCCCCTTCTCCCTAGGGAGAAGGGGCTGGGGGATGAGGGGCTTTTTCCTTATTCACACAAGAGGTCTATTATAGCTTTGTAGGAAATTACCCAGCCTTCCTGAGAAAACTGGGCTTAGATGCAACAATTTAGCTTTACTTTAGCTATTTTTAGCTCTCTTTATTTCCTAAAACTTGTCCCCTGATCGCAGTAAAGTCTTTAGATAACTCTTGGCGGGTAGAAGCTTTTAAAAGGTAGCGATAGACAAACCAGCCGGAATAGATGATGCCAACTAGCTCAAACACTGGAGACAGTAGGGGAATATCGTTAATAGCATCTAAGACTGCCAATACTACCTTGACGGTGACTACTCCAGAGAGAAGGAGCAAAATTGTAATCAAAGGCTTTTGATAATCAGAGACAAAGCTACCCACTTGGTCTGGCAAAGAAGATAGGAACGTAGCGACAGGCTCTAGCCATTCCTGTACCTGTTCGCTGGTAGGGTTTTGAGCCGGAATTTTAATCATAGTTCCCGCTTGATCCGTATTTATGGTTACGGATTTTGGAGCAGTTCCCATCTCAGAGGCAGTAGATTGGGAAGTTTCGTAGGGTTTTGATTCCATAGGTTTCTTTATTTTGCTTTTAACTAGGACATCTACAAGCCAATGGCTGATAGTTTAGCACTACTTCGCTCTGACTTTTGCCTATCATATCAAAGGAAGTTCTGTTGCATAGTAAATTTTCTGAATTATAGCCACAGAAATTGCGGTGCAAGCTAGGGTCATAGTTATGGCGAGGGGATAGCAAAATTAGATTTTAACTGCTTAGATTCGGGGGATTAGGCAATTCCTGCTGCTACTTTTTCGGAATTTTCTACTCTTTGAATAGGGGGTAGATTGGAGGGGATCACGTTGCCATAAACTTCGCAGGAGTTGTTAGGGCTTTCAATAAGTTTGACTTTGTGTAGCGTTGCGCCCAGCTCGGCGATCGCATCCTGCAAGAGATCCCGGATATGGACGGCAATATTTTCGGCGGTGGGAACAA
Organism: Coleofasciculaceae cyanobacterium SM2_1_6; assembly: GCA_012031635.1. GTDB lineage: Bacteria > Cyanobacteriota > Cyanobacteriia > Cyanobacteriales > JAAUUE01 > JAAUUE01. The sequence goes on from JAAUUE010000292.1 coordinate 1,123, forward strand.
CTCCGGCAAAGTAGGCAATGTCTTTGTTGAGGAAGGTGTGATCAAAGGGTTCGACTACTAGATCATCGATCGCTTTTTGGAAATCTCCTAGATCAATAATCATGCCCGTGCGGGGATCAATTTCTCCCTTCACTGTCACTTCTAGATGATAATTATGCCCATGTCCATTAGGGCGAGCGCATTTGCCGTAGATTTCGCAGTTTTCTTCGTAGCTGAGGTCTGGACGGGCGAGGCGGTGAGCGGCACTAAAGTGGGTACTGACAGTTAAAAATGCTTCCATATTATTTCCTTGATATTCTGCCCAGAGTTCTGGGTGTTCAAATAGTTCGATTCTGACTAAAGGTAGGTGCGGAGCCAAGCGCTGCCAGATGACCTTGGCGATATTTTCGGTGGTCGGCAGGGTCTCTTGAAACTCTGACCACACATCATTGAGATAGCAATAACTAAGCTGGCTCGTGACTTCCCGTTTGATTACTTGTTTGACCTCCGAGAGATTTTGCACCATGCCATACTGGTCGATGTCGCCAATCAAGGAGACGTACAGCACATAATTATGCCCATGTCCCGGAAAGTTTGCCCCGACACCAAAGCGGAGTTGATTTTCTGCCTCCCCCAATTCTGGTAACCAATAGCGATGGCTAGCGGAGAATTCTGCCCGACGATTGATAATACATTCCATAAAGGAGTTTTAATTTGATATATTTTTCTGATTTTACCAAAAAGGTTGCGCTATAAGTCATGCCATAAAATGTAGGTAAAGTATGTATTAAGCCTTGGTGACTAAAGTTGCATTTCTTTGTGATGGCAGTCCCAAAGGATTTCATCCGCCGCCGGCGGATGGAACAACCTACCAGCAACAATCTAATTTAGAAAATGATCTAGGATCGCTATACGGAAGAAATGAAGTCAAGATTTAGTTTCAGATTCGACCTTTATCTCTGGTTCTAAATCTATTTTTGCCTCTGTCTTTGGTTCTAGGGGCGGCGGAGTTACAACAATTTTTGCAGAGGATTCTGGGGTAGATTGTGGGGGAGAGTGGATAAGTGTTTTCTGGGAGAAGCCCCAAGCAAAGATAGTAATAATTAAAGTAATCATCAGCCATTCTGGAGGGACTAGCTGGTCATTAATGGCTCTGGTCATCAGCCGTATTCCTACGAGGGTGACAGTCAGATAGCCTGCATCTGCTAGGTGGACGTACTCATCTAGCCAGCGAATAAATAACCCTGCCATAAACCGGAGGGTGATCACCCCGATCGTGCCGCCAGCGACTACTAGCCAAATTTGGTCAGAAATAGCGATCGCTGTAGTTACACTATCCAAGGAAAAAGCAATATCAGTTACGGCAATGACCGGGATCGCCTGCCATACATTGGCAAACTCTGGTTCTTGGTGCTGATCATCTTCATCTGTGGGCGAGGTAAAATGTTGGTACGCTAACCAGAGGAGATAGCCCCCACCGAGGACTTCAAATTGCCAGAATTGTAATACCCAACGGGAACACAAGATCAGGGTAATGCGCAACCCGTAGGCAATTAGTAAACCAATATTTAGGGCTTGTTTTTCTAGTTTTGGATCCTTTAGTCCTCTAGTAATCGCAGCGAGGGCGATCGCATTATCCGCCGACAGAATTGCTTCTAACCCGATGAGGATTATGAGGATCAGGAGGGCTTCTATGCTGAAATTAAACGGGGATTCTAAGATTGGGTCTAGCATTAATTAATATAAAATAACAATATATTAACTATTCTAATGCAAATCTTGCCTTGACTCTGAGATCGTCCATCGATCGCCCAAGGACGGAACCCTGATCTCTCTTGATATTTATTCTTTATCTGTTTTTCATCTGTGCTTTATCTGTGCTTTATCTGTGCTGTACTTGCTGTTGATCAGAGTCAATAACAACCTCAATAACAACCTCAATAACAACCTCAATAACAACGCCATACCCCGACTAAAACTCCTTGAATTTGCACTTGATCGGCGGGAGCATAAATTTCTTGGTATTTGGAGTTGGCGGGACGGAGGGTGACGGTTTCCCCTTGGAGGTGGTAGTGCTTGAGGGTTGTGCCATGTCCTTCAATTTGGGCAGCAACGATCGTGCCGTTTTTCACTCCCTCCCTATCCGTAGGCGATCGCATCACCACCAAGTCTCCTTCGGTAATTAGAGCTTCGATCATACTATCCCCTACTACTCGCAGGGCAAAGCAGTTGGGTTGTTGAAAAAGATCCGCCAGATCCAGTTGTTCCGTAAAGTCATCGGTAAAGGGTTCTACTAAGCCCCCGGCAGCGATCGCCCCCAACACCTTCATCCCTTGCTCTGGAGCCTGAAGAATCCGAATTGTCCGGGCTTTCCCCGTTGTCCAGTCAATATAACCCTTACTCCGCAGATATTCTAAGCGACTTTGAATTGGTGCTGGAGACTTGAGATTCATCGCCTGCATCATCTGCCGAATCGAAGGAGAATGTTGGGAAGTCCGAATGTAGTTCACCAACCATTCATAAAGTTGTCGTTGGGGTTCTGTGAGTTTTTCCATGGTTTTTAGCAATGCTTGTTAGTAATTTTGCGTAGTTCTTTGCGTAGTTCTTTGCTTAGTTCTTTGCAACTGATAGTTGTAACTAGTATTTGCAACTTGCAATAAAAATTGCCTCAGTTTAAGCTCATTTCTGAGTTGCGACTAACTAGTTTATGTTTACTAATTAGTATCGTACTATTATTCGTACTACTAAAGTAGCAAATTTGTCTACTAAATCTGCCAAAATATGGAATAAATTCTCTCAATTCCCCAAATTTCTCTCCTAAATGGGCAAAGAAAATTCCTAATTTAGAATACCAACTATTTTTTTACCCAAAATAACTTCCCATCGTAGAGTTCCATCACTGGCAATTGATGCAATCTCTGCCCACCAATTTCGCTCATTCTGATCAGATTTTGGTCATGGGTCGTGACAATAATGGTTGCGCCGAGGCTCTGCATTTTTTCTAGCAAGCGGAGGATTTGCCGAGAATTTTCTACATCTAAATTTCCTGTGGGTTCATCAGCCAAAATTACCGCCGGAGTGCTGATAATGGCTCTGGCAAGGCTGACCCTTTGTTGCTCTCCCCCCGATAGCTGCTTGGGGTATTGGTTTACCTTGTCTGCCAAACCGACAAGATTGAGAGTTGGAATTAGGCGGCGGCGAATTTCTTGGGGAGCATAGCCCTGGGCCCAGAGGACAAAGGCGACATTTTCCCCCACAGTGCGGTTTTCAATGAGTTTGTAATCTTGAAAAACTATGCCAATCCGGCGGCGTAATCTGGCTAGGCGATCGCCCCGGAGTTTGCCCACCGAATGCTGCTCTACCAACACCTGCCCTGTAGAAGGTCTTTCTGCCCCATAAAGTAACTTCAGTAATGTGGATTTTCCCGCCCCAGAGGCTCCCGTAATAAATAGAAATTCCCCCTTATTAATCCGTAAATTAATATCTGTCAAACAGCGATGTCCATTGGCATAAACCTTGCTTACTCCCTCTAGGCTAATCACTACCTGAGCCGGAGCCGCTTTTCTAATTGGTGGGGAAGAATAGGGAATGATTTTAGCTGATTGCACGTCGGTAATTTCGGGTATTTGTTAATCGCTGCATTAATCTCTGGATCAATCTCTGCATTAATCTCTGCATTAATCTGGTTGCTGCTGTTAATTCTACTGATTAATTTTTACTAATCAAGGCTCGGAGGGCAAATTTGGGCAAAGCTAACATTCTTTTCCACCGCCAAGGCTCTTGATAAAGGCGATACAGCCACTCTAGGTTATTGTCTCGCAACCAAGACGGCGCACGGGTTTTTACCCCAGCCCAGATATCAAAGCTGCCGCCGACCCCGATCCAAATTGCTTGGGGACAAAGATGGCGATGCTGGGCAATCCATAGTTCTTGGCGAGGAACTCCTAAACCAACAAGGACAATTTTCGGCTGGATGAGGGCTAACTGTTCGAGAAAGTCGGGAGTATCTTCAGGAGTCAGGTAGCCATGCTGGATGGCGGCGATCGCTAAACCCGGATATTTTTCTTGCCATTTTGCTGCGGCGGTTGCTGCGACTCCCACGGCTCCGCCGTAGAAGACCACGGGATAATCCCCACCTAATTCCCCAGCTTTTGCGAGGAGGGAGGCGGCTAGTTCAATGCCCGGACAGCGCTGCGATCGTTCCCCCTTTAACCGCAGGTACAGCACCACCCCCGCTCCATCGGGAATCACCAACTCTGCCCCCTGAATAATCGCTCCCAATGCTGGAATCTGTTCTGCCTGCAAAGCCATCTCGGCATTCAGCGTCACTACCTGCACTCCCTGCCTTTTTGCATCCTGTCTACTAGCCAACTAGTATAGTCATCAAGTAAATGCACGGGAGAACCCAGCACTGGAAATTGTTTGAGGGGGGCAGCAGAACTAGTCATAACCAAATCATCACAAAATTTATTTAACTTTATTAAACTCGATCGAGCAACTAATTATAACCCCGGCTTACTCCGCCTACAAACAACCAAAGAGTTTTTCACCGGATCAAGGGAAATTCTTTGGCTATATCTTTTGGCGAGCAGATTTTTATAACTAACCGGAAATTGTCTTCATCAGTTGTTATAGTATTTATAAACTATCTCGATCGTCCCCATGCCTCCGACCCTTAGCAACTATCTTTCTAAATTATTTCTAGGTTTAGGTTTTACTTTCGCCCTTGTCCATCCCGTGACTGGTCAAATTACTCCCAACGGTGCGGGAACTTTGGTTAATCCCCAAGGCAACCAAATTAATATCACTGGGGGAACCCAAGC
>JAAUUE010000010.1 GCA_012031635.1 Coleofasciculaceae cyanobacterium SM2_1_6
AATAAGGAAAAAGCCCTCATCCCCAGCCCCTTCTTCCTAGGGAGAAGGGGAGTAAGAGGAAAGTCCCTCTCCCTAGGGAGAGGGATTTAGGGTGAGGGTCATGATTCACGCAAGAGGTCTACTGATAACTGTTCACTGATAACTAATTATTCTGCTTTGAGAGTACTCACAAATTCCCATTTGCCATTTTTGACAACGCTGCCAGACATGACACTAAGGGTAGTATCACCATTGGCATCAAAGCTCCAAGTTCCTGTAATGCCGGGAAAATCTTTGGTTGCCATGACTGCATCTCGGACGGCGACTCGATCGCTCTTGCAAACTTTGCCGATCGCATTGATTAGAACTTTAGCAGACTCGTAACCGTAGGCAGCATAGGGTTCTGGTTCCGAGTTAAATTTAGTTTTGTAGTTGTTATACCATTTCTGCCCATCCCCGGTGAGTTCCTTTGGGGGAATCCCGCCAAAAGTTCCGTACACACCTTCGGCATCTTTGCCCGCAGCATCAATTAAAGCCTGTTCCAGAATACCGTCAGGGCCCATAAACTTTACCTGCGCTGGAGTCATGCCCACATTCCGCATATCCTTAATTAACTGTCCGGCATTATTTTGGGTAATCCCACCGAAGTAAATCATCTCTGGGTTGAGGGCTTTAATCTTTGTCATCAGGGCTTTGTAGTCTGTGGCTTTCGCATCAATACCTTCCCTGCCCAAGACTTCAATCCCTAGTTTTTTCGCCGTAGCTTCGTATACATCAGCAATCCCTTTCCCATAAAGTTCTTGGTCATCAAGGATATAAACTTTTTTCACGCCTAGAGCCTTCGACCAGTTGGCGGCTACTGCTCCTTGGAGATCATCGGCGGGGACGACTCTGGCGTAGTTCCGTTTGCCATTGGGATAGTAAACCTCCGGTTCGTTTTTCTCTCCCTTCCCCGGTTTGGTCAAGCCCGGATAGGTGTTGGCGGGACTAACCATGACCAAATCTGCCTGGTTAAGAATGGGGATCGATAGTTTAGCCGCCCCAGAGTTGAAGTGACCGATAACACCAACGATCGAGGGATCTGCCACTACTTTATTGGCATTAGCTGTCACTTGGGCTGGCTCCCATTTTCCCGCAGCAGCCGTAGCATCATCAAGAATTTGCAGTTCAATGGTCATTTGACCATCACAAACCTTCCCCCCAGTTTCATCTAGAACTTGCTTAATGCTATTGACGATCGTCTGGGTCTGTCCTAGGGAACTACCAGTCATGGGCAGCATGGAGGCAATTTTGACTGTATTGGCATTCCCTGTAGTGGCGGTGGGAGTGGTACAAGCGGCTGCCAAAAAGCCCGTGGCAAGGGTAGTCAAACTGAGAGTAACGGCTTTACCAAGGGGAAAAAGATTTGGATAGGTAGATTTTTGCATAGGAATATTTGAGCTTTTGTAATTTTGATGTTGAGTAGGTAAGTTGGGTAGGTAACTTGAAAAATGATTTCAAATTCCTAGGAGTACAATGGTTACAAGGAATTGATCGATTTATCAAACTCGGATCAATGGTTGCCATGGACTTCGATCGTTACTTAGAGGATGTCTGAAAAGTCGGGATCTAAAGTCGGTATCTTATGAAGCCTTGGCGACTAAAGTTGCAGCTACAGGAGCAGAACTAGCCTACGCAGGTTAAGAAAGTCCTTAAATTTTGGGTTAGTCCACGGAGGTAGACTTTAGTTCTTGTAGTTGCGGTTACTCTCTGAGAAGCTGCTACGCATTTACAACCGCCCAAAACTTTTAAAACATCCTCTTAGTAATTAAGCTGTAGTTAAGCTGTAGTTAAGCTACTTAGTAGCTAATCAATATAATATTTAGAACTGGAATGAGCTACGCTAAGAAACTATTCTTAACTAGAGCTTGAACTAATATTGCGTAGTTAAGTTCAAATGATAATTTAGGTGACAGACCAGTCCTAGATGATTCCACCCGTTGCACTCTGGGGATTAGAAGATTTCTTGAATTAATCGATCGATCCCCAACCCCCAAAATTTAGTCACAGACTTTAACCGCCTATTTAACCACACATCAGATATCAATTCTCCTTGTTGACCTCAGCTATTACACCCTAGATATTAGACTGAGAATCTAGCTACAAACTGAGAATCTAGATACAATTTGAAAAACTGCCAGCAGCCCCCTAGAAATTTAAATTAATCCTTAAAAATATCTAAAAATATCTAAAAATATCTAAAAATCCCCAGAATCAACTCCCCCTACTTTACAAGGATGTCTAAAAAGGATGTCTGAAAAGTCTAAAATTTCAGCACAGACTAATCCTGATTCTCTAAATGGCTGATCTAAATAAGGAATTGGGTAAGGCGCAAAGCCTCGCGCCCCTACGATCGACTCCCCTTAAATCCCTTACCTTCTTTACCTTCTTTACCTTCTTTACCTCCCCTTAAATCCCTTACCTCCTTTACCTCCTTTACCTTCTTTACCTCCTTTACCTTCTTTACCTTCCTTTACCTTCTTTACCTTCTTTACCTTCTTTACCTCCTTCTCCCCGCCCCAATGACCAACTCTCCCCCCAAAACCCTCCTCCATCAAATAACTCGCTTTGTCGGTTCAGCCCTGAAGCTCAAACCGAATACCCGTGTGCCGGAACTGTGGGTGCAGGAGTCGGGAGCCAGCCAAGCCACTATTTATCCTCTGCTGGGCGATCGCCACATTCTTGGGCGGAGTCCCCAAAATTGTGATTTAGTCGTTGCTAGCCCCGTAGTCAGCCAAGTACATTTATCCCTGAATCGAGATAGTAAATATAAACGCACCTTCCGCCTCCGGGATGAAGAATCTACCAACGGGGTTTATCTAGGCAAACGACGGATTAATAACTTTCCCCTCCGGCATGGGGATACTTTGACCTTGGGACCACCGGAACTCCAGCAAGCCGTCCGACTCCGCTACGTCTTTCCGCCTCCTTGGTACGTTTTGGCATGGCGGTATTTTCTCTACGGTGTGGGTAGTATTGTGGCTCTCTTGGTGGTGGTGGTGACGATCGAGGCAAGTAAATTTCCGGTGCGTCCCCTGCCTGCGGGAGTCCAAGGGCCAGTGGTTATCTACTCCCGTGATGGACAAACTCCCCTCCGTCCCCTCGAAACCCAAGCCCATCAGGAAATGCGGAGCCTGAGTGAATATTCTCCCTACCTGCCCCTAGCCGTCATTGCCTCAGAAGATAGCCGTTTCTATTGGCATTTTGGCGTAGACCCCCTAGGGATTGTCCGGGCTTTGGTGACAAATTTCCAGCAGGGAGAACTCCGGGAAGGAGCGAGTACCCTGTCTCAGCAGTTGGCTCGGAGCTTATTCCCAGAAACCGTAGGCAGGGAAGACACCGCCGGGCGGAAATGGCGAGAAGCGGTGGTGGCTCTGAAATTAGAGACTTTCTATAGTAAGGATCATCTGCTGTTGACCTATCTGAACAAGGTCTATCTGGGCTTGGGAAATTACGGTTTTGAAGATGCTTCTCGGTTTTATTTTGATAAACCTGCGAAGGATTTAAGTATTGGCGAAGCCGCCGCCCTAGTGGCGATTCTTCCGGCTCCCAATAGCTATAATCCCCTCCGGGACTATGAAACTACCGTGCAACTGCGCGATCGAGTAATTAACCGGATGGCAAATCTGGGGATGATCAGCGATGAGGAAGCGACCCGGGCTAGGCGATCGAGGATTGAGATTAGCCCCAAAGCACGAGAAGCCCTATCCCAGATTAAAGCCCCCTATTTTTATAGCTATATTTTTGAGGAGTTACGGCAGGTGCTGGGGGAAGAGTTGGCGAAGGAGGGAAATTTTATTGTGGAATCTACGGTGGATTTAACTGCCCAGATCAGTGCCGAAACCGCTCTCAAAAATCTGGTTGCCCAAGCGGGGGATAGCCTCCGCATTTCCCAAGGAGCGATCGCTACCCTGAATACAACTAACGGAGACCTCCTTGCTCTAGTCGGGGGGGTTGATTATCTAGAAACCCAGTTCGATCGAGCCACCCAAGCCCAACGCCAGCCCGGATCAACCTTTAAGGTGTTTGCCTACCTTGCGGCTCTAGAGCAGGGAATTTCCCCAGCCACTTCCTATTCCTGTAGTCCCCTCACTTGGGCGGGACAGAGCTATCGGGGGTGCGATCGATCGAGCGGCAGCATCAATATGTATCGAGGCATGGCACAATCAGAAAATGCCGTAGCCCTCCGCATTGCCCAGGCAGCTGGTTTAGATAATGTGATCCAAGTTGCCAAGAAAATGGGGATCACCTCCCAGTTGCGATCGGCTCCCGGCTTAATTTTGGGGGAAAGCGAAGTGAATTTACTAGAGATGACCTCTGCCTTTGGGAGCTTGGCAAATCAAGGCATCTGGAACCGGGGGCATGGCATCCGCCGAATTATTGATAGTGGCGACTGTCAAGACCGCAATAATCCCCAAACTTGCCGGATTATCTACGATTATGAGCAACAGGCAAGCCGCAATATTCCCGTAGTTACGCCCCAAGTCGCCGCAACCATGACCCAGCTATTACAGGCGGTCATCCAGAGTGGTACCGGGGGCGGAGCAGCGATCGGGATTGATGAGGCAGGAAAGACTGGCACAACTAACGACAATGTAGACCTGTGGTTTATTGGCTACAGTGAACAAATGCAAAAGGCTACGGGGGTATGGCTCGGCAATGATGATAACAGTCCCACCCGTGGTAGTAGTGGGATTGCAGCCCAGTTGTGGGGGAACTACATGGCGCAGCTACGAGGTTAGTTACCTTGATTTGCGTTCAGATGAGAAAAAACTAGGACAAAATCAAAGCCCTGTTTCTGAGATCGGCCAATTTTGGCGGGGGGGAAAAGACTGCTCAGTGTGTAACATCGAATCACCGGGAATGACCGGGCGATAGATTCTCACAGCCAAACCAAAAATAGCCCCAGAAATTCCGGCGATCGCTCCAGTGAATACCAATAGCTTGAGAATAGAAGAAGACTTCATCTGTGAATTTTGGAGATTTGGCGATGTTCTAGAAGTTAATAATCTAGATATTCTGGTGATCCCTGATGCGGCGGTGGCTTTTTTGGCAGGCTTTCTGGAGTTTCCAGAATTTTGCGAGTTTTTAGAGGGTTGAGGATTTTTAGTTTCTTCAGAAACCGCTACTCCCCGATCATATTTCAGAGGAGGAATGGAGTTATCCGGTAAAAGTGCCAGCCAAGATTGCATATCCGGCGATCGCCACTCTGCCCCCTGAAGACCAAAGTGAAAAATTGCCTGCTCTAATCTGGGGTCGAGACCAGTTAATGCTGCATGGGGATGGTTAACTCTGGCGATCGCTGGAGATTTCCCAGTCAGCAGGCTGTAACAAGTGGCAGCGAGGGCGTAGATATCATCGGCAGGACGGGGCGTAAAATCCTGTAAGTAGTGTTCTGGGGAAGCATAACCAGCGAGGAGTAAATTGGCGTAGGTTTGGCGAATACCGAGGGTAAAATTGCACACAATCCCCACATCGGTCAGGACTAGCTCCTCTGTACCTTGACGACAAATAATATTCTCTGGACGGACATCGCCGTGGATCAGCCCTCGATCGTGCATTTGCGCTAAAGCTGTACCGATCTGCTTGGTATAGTTCACCACCTGCTCTGGAGTGAAACGAACCCCGGATTTCTGTAGTTCCCCCAAGGTCTGCCCCGGCACATAGATCATCACCAGGAACGGTAGATCATTTTCTTCAAAACAATCAATCACCCGGACTAAATGGGGATGCTCACACTGCCAGAGCAACTCCCCCGTATGCATAAATTTGCTCTTAAATTCTGAATACTCTTTATGGTTGTGGAGAGCAGGAGCAAGGGTTTTAATTACTACTTCTTTGCCTCCGGGCTGGGCGATCGCTTTGTAGGTAGTCCCAAAAATGCCTACGCCTAATTGTGATTCTAGGGTGTATTTACCGTTGTTGAGGGTTGCGATCGCCATTGTTTCCAAGTTTATATTTAATTTATTTTCTAGATATTTTCCCAGCTAATTTCACGCCCATGTTGCAGAGGAAAATAAGTTGCCAGAAAAGCTACTGCACTGGGTTGGTCTGTGACTAAGCCATCTAAGGTCGCCGCCAGGAGAGCTTCAAGGATGATTTTGTACTGCTGGCCCGGTAGATAGCCAAGTTTTTGCAGAGCTTTGCCATCGAGGGGCGATCGAGTTTCACTCCAAAGAGTCAGGTATTGCCAGATGTGCCGTCGCCAAGGAGGAGAACTCCTTACAGCCATTAATAATAACAACGAATTACTGTAATACTTTAATATTTCTACAATCCGACTGACAGCTAACTTAGCTACAACTGGATATGAATTTGCTGGATTTGAGCAGAACTCTGGTGATGGGTTGGGGGGTGGCTCTAAAAACGACTCCCTTGGCAACTCGATCGCTGCCAGAGCCTTTTCCGCCGGAGCTAGGGTTTCGAGCCTGAGGATACTCTCTTGGGGGAGTTGTAAATTTTCCGCAACCTGTTTTCGATCGACGGGAGGTAAGGCAGCAATAATCAACTCTAGCCGGATGAGCCAGTCTGGGGGGAGAGCCGAGAGAGATTTGGGAAATTGAGTTGGTTGATTGAGTAGATGGTCTTGATGGCGTTGATCCTGCTGCCTATTGCCGTGATCCTGCTGATCAAGTTTGCGGTGTTGCACCAATTTCAGGAGTCGATCGAGCAACCGTACCTGTCGCCATAGCTGGGGATCAAGCTCTAATTTGGGATGCAGACATTTCCACGCTCCTAAATTTCCTAGTAACTTTACCGCCTTTTGACTGTAGGTAGCTTGCAGTAAATATTTAATCTCTGCTTTGAGACGACTTTGCAAGGCTGGAACTTTGGGGTGAGTGCGGAGGATGCGATCGTAAATCCCACTGTTAATACTCCGATGGACAAGAGCTTCTGTTTCTGGCTCAAAGGTAAACCCCAAGCGCACCGCAAACCGCACCCCTCGATAGATCCGGGTCGGGTCATCAATGAAACTATGGGCATGGAGAACCCGCACCTGTTTGTTTAACAAATCTTGCCATCCCCCAAAGAAATCTAAAATTGGCGAATCCGCCCTAGAGCTAGGGAAATTCCGAGACAAACTTTGTAAATTGGCAGGTAGATTTCGAGATGAATTGGGGATCAGGCTCTGAGATAAATCTTGAGCCAAACTCTGGAGTGAATTGGAGATCACATTCTGAGATAAATTCTGGGGTGAATTCTGGGGTGAATTTTGAGGTGAATTCGGTAATAAATTTGGAGTTAACCTAAGAGCCAAAGTATTGATCGTAAAATCTCGGCGGTAGAGGTCTTGATAAATAGAACTTGTTTCAACTTGGGGATTCGCTGCTGGATGGGCGTAGGTTTCGGTTCTCGCAGTTGCCATGTCGATTTCTAGGGAACCAAAAATGGGGTCTTGATCCCAGATAACTGCCGCAGTCTGAAAATCTCCGTGGACTTCTAAGCGGGCTTCGGGATGAAATTTTTGTAAGGCTTGGGCTACCTCTACCCCGGTTCCTGCCTGTGGAGTTTGATGGTAACTATCGATAACTAAATCAAAGTCGGTAAAATTCGGAGATTGAAGCGGAGTATTTCCTGCTAAATTTTGAGATATTAAATTTTGAGAGAAATAAAGTAAATCCCGGACAACTCCCCCCACAAGGTATAGATGCCAACCTTTTTGGCGGCGATCGCCGCCGTTTCGTCAAGGATCGATCGCACCTCTGGACTCAACAAACTCAAATCTGGCTGGGGAGCTACAGACATAACCTAAAAAATCTAACTAAAAAATCTAACTAAAAATCCAACTCTAAAAAATCATGCCGAGGCTCTTGGTTCAGGGCTTTTTTTAGGAGACCTTGGTAAGCATGATCGCTGATAATATAGGCTCCAAAACGTTGCAAGTGGGGGTTATTCATCTGGGCATCAAACAGGACAAACTGCTGACGGCGCAGGTGTTCCACTAGCTTCACCATGGCAACTTTGGAGCCTTCAGGAATGCGATAAAACATCGACTCTCCAATAAAAGCCCCATTAATCACAATTCCTAAAATCCCCCCCGCCAGTTCATCTCCCCGCCAAGTTTCAAAACTGTGAGCGTAGCCCGCTCGGTGGAGGTCGTGATAAATTTTCTTGAGGGTCGGGGAAATCCATGTGCTTGGTCGATCGCTACATCCTTCCACTACGGCAGGAAAATCTTGGTCGATCGCCACCCGAAACCATTCTTGATTCAAGGCTCGCTGGAGAGATTTGGGATAACGAAAGCGGCGATCGAGGGGAATTAAAGCCCGTTGATTACTAGAATACCAACCCAAATTGCTACCATTTTCATCAGACATCAGAAAATAGCCCTGAGCGTAGCCATCGATAATTGCCCCGACATCAAAATTAATCCCCATAAGTAAACAGTGAACAGTTATCAGTTAACAGTTATCAGGAAATTCTGTATTTTAACGACTAATTTAACAATTAAAGCAATTAAGTTGTTGTGCGTTCAGATTTCCTGCCTAAACCCTTTATCGTGCATTGCAGATAATTTTCAGATAACTATCAGATAACCATCAGTGTAGTACGCAATATTTACAAAATACTAACCGCTCCTGTTTACTTGTTCACTGTTCACTGTTCACTGTTCACTGCTAACTGTCTCCTAGGGTTTGATCTGGTGGACTAGTTGCTCCATAAATTGAGCAATTTTGGCTTGCTGCTCTGGAGAATTAGTTTCGAGGTAAACCCGCATCAGGGGTTCGGTTCCCGATGGACGGAGCAAGACCCAACTGCCGTCTTCTAGGTAGAGTTTAATGCCGTCTTTGCGCCCGACTTCCTTGATTTTGATATCAGCGATCGAGCTAATGGGCGGGTTGTCAAAGTATTTCAGAATGGCTGCCTTATGAGCTTCTTCTAGGTGGAGATCGAGACGCTGGTTAAACAATGGACCCCCGGCTTCGGCGATCGCTTCGGCAACCAACTGGCTCAGGGGTTTACCCTCGTAGGCAATTAATTCGGCAACCAACATATCTGCAAGAACGCCATCTTTTTCGGGGATGTGCCCCACAATGCTTAAGCCGCCGGATTCTTCCCCACCAATTAAGACCGTAGTTTCCCGCATTTTTTCGCCGATGTACTTAAAGCCCACGGCAGTTTCGTAGATGGTTAGACCATACTTGAGGGCAAGGTTGTCTAGTAAATGAGTGGTAGCCACAGTGCGGACGATCGCCCCCGTCTTGCCTTTATTTTTCAACAAGTGGCGGGCGAGGAGCAGTAACACCGTGTTGGGAGTCAGGACATTGCCCAATTCATCAACGATCCCGAAGCGATCGGCATCCCCATCGGTTGCCAAGCCTAAATCTGCCTGATCTTTTTGGACTGCTGCTACCAATTCCTGTAACTGCTCGCCTTTAGGTTCTGGCATTCCGCCCCCAAACAACACATCCCGGTAGGCATGGAGAGTTTCTAGCTCACAGCCTGCATCCTTGAGAATGGTATCTAGGTAGCCCCTAGAGGTGGAATAAATAGCATCGTACTTCACCCGGAGTCCCGCACTCCGGATCCGGTCAATATCTAATAGGGTGTAGATAAATTTCAGATAATCGGGCTTGGGATCAAAATAGGAAATTTGGTCTGGATATTTTTGGGAGACAATCGCCTCACTAGCGGTGGGGATATTCGCCACGATCGTATCGGTGATTTCTGGGGTGGCGGGTCCGGCGTAGTCAGGGATGTATTTAATTCCACAGTAGGGAGCCGGGTTATGACTAGCGGTGAACATTAAAGCTCCAGCAGAGTTGAGATGCTTGGCACTGTAGGCAATCACCGGAGTCGGACAATCTCGATCGACAATCTTTACCGTCCAGCCCAATTCTGCCAGTACTTCTGCCGCAGTTTGAGCAAATTCATCAGCCAAAAACCGGGTATCGTAGGCAATCAACACCGGACGCTCTTGACCATAGGCGGTGGCTAGGTAAGCAGCGATCGCCCTTGTCACCTTCCGCACATTGGCAAAAGTAAAGTCATGGGCAATCAGACCCCGCCAGCCATCGGTACCAAATTTAATTTCTTGAGAACTCACTGCACTCATAACTATTTCACTCACAGCTTAATTTCTGTGTCAAGTTTACCAACAAAATTAGCCCTTAAATTAGTAAATCCATCACGAACATCAAGAAGTCAACTAGCCTTGGTTAATGTTGGGTGGGGATCTCTAAAATAAATTCCGTACCGTTGCCGGGAATCGAAGTACAGCTAATTTTGCCGCCGTGCTTCTCGACAATGATCGAGTGGGCGATCGCCAGCCCCAGCCCAGTCCCTTTGCCCACAGGCTTTGTCGTAAAAAGGGATCAAAAACCTTTGCCTGAATCGCTTCAGGAATCCCCACACCATTATCAGCGACACTAATTAAAATTTTCCTTTTCGGAACCTTTGTTTCTTGCCCTGCTTTGTCTAAGTCTTGAAATAATGTAGGTTCTGTCCCTGTCTCTTCTTGCAGATGAGTCCTAATCCAGATAAACGGTGGTTCCTGAGGAGCAGTGACTGCTTCTAGGGCATCGATCGAGTTGATAATGAGGTTCATCAATACTTGGTTCAACTGTCCCGGAAAGCATTCTACTAAGGGCAGAATTTCGTACTCCTTGATCACGGAAATATCCGGCATGTCCGGCTTTCCTTTGAGGCGATGTTGCAAAATCATTAAGGTACTCTCAATCCCCGTGTGGATATCTACCACCTTCATTTCAGCCTCATCTAGCCGAGAAAAATTTCGCAGCGAAAGGACAATCTCCCGAATCCGTTCTGCCCCTACTTGCATACTCATCAGCATCTTGGGCAGGTCAGCCACCAGATATTCTAGCTCAATGATTTGGTGCTGATAGTCGATCTCTGGATGATTGTCTGGCAAAAAACCTTGGTAGAAATCAATTAGCTGGAGTAAATCCCTAGTGTAATCTTGGGCGTGTTTGAGGTTGCCATAGATAAAATTTACCGGATTATTAATCTCGTGGGCAATTCCCGCAACTAATTGACCAAGGCTGGACATTTTTTCACTTTGCACCAGGTGAGCTTGGGCGTGTTGGAGTTGGACGATCGTGCTTTCTAGCTGCTGAGCCTGAGCTTGGGCGATCTGGGCATCTTGGTTGGTTTCCATCACCTTTGCTTCCAGGAGTTGCTGGGAGGCTTGAAGCTCGGCATTATCCTTTTCAACTTGGTGCAGGAGTTGATTCAGACGCTGATTGTACTGCCAGATTAAAAATATAATTAATCCGATCGTAATCGGCACTAGCAATAATTTAGAAATCGCCACCAGCAGTTCAGGCAGCGGAATTTGCCAGTCATGTTCTTGAAGAGAGAGGAAAGAAGTGACGAGCGTCACCACGATCGCTCCCATCATCAACCGGGATAGCTGCCACTGCTTCAGGTAGGGTAGCCCAATCACCAAAGACAAAATAATCAACGCTACCACCATCGGGAATAGCACCGGACACAGGTAAGCCGTCAATAGACAAATTCCCCACAGTCCAGCCACGACCACAGCTACCGCCACACTAGGACGATTCCGTCCCGCCAATCTCCTTGCCCACAGCAGAGTCACCCCTTGGCTCAGAGAAGCTACCAACAAGATCCTCGTCAAACCAGAGGCAAAAAACAAACCCACCACAAATTGAAAACCCACGGTAATAGCTGTCGCCATGAGCATCCAAGTTAAAAATTGGCGGAGTTGTTCTACCTTTCTGGGGTCGGGAATAGTTGTTGTTACCATGAGCTAAAGGGGCTAAATCACGGGTATTTAACGATTCCCCTAGGGGGGAGGCGATGCCATTGAGAGCGAGAATTTTTGCCATCAAAATTGCGATCAAAACTACTAGAACTGCTAGAACTGCCGCAAGAAGCGGAGATCGCTGTTATAAAAACGGCGGATATCATCAATTTGATGCAGCACCATGGCAAATCTTTCCACCCCGAACCCCGCCGCAAACCCGGTATAAATTTCTGGATCGTAGCCCACGGATTTGAGGACATTGGGGTCTACCATGCCACAACCCAAAACCTCTAGCCATTTCCCCTGCCACTGCACATCCACCTCGGCGGAGGGTTCCGTAAAGGGGAAGTAGCTGGTGCGGAACCGAATGGGCAGGTCGCCAAACATTTCCCGGAGAAATTCTTTGATCGTGCCTTTGAGGTCAGTAAAGGTCAGTCCCTCATCCACAGCCAAGAGTTCGATCTGGTGAAAAACTGCGGCATGGGTAGCATCAACGGTGTCTCGGCGGTAGCAACGTCCGGGAGCCACTACCCGAATGGGGGGATCGTTTTCTTCCATGTAGCGAATCTGTACGGCGGAGGTGTGCGTCCGGAGCAGATTACCATCGGGCAGGTAAAAGGTGTCCTGCATATCTCGGGCCGGATGGTCTGGGGGCGTGTTCAGGGCTTCAAAGTTGTAATAGTCGGTTTCCATTTCTGTGCCATCGGCGACCGTGTAACCTAATCCCACAAAAATATCAATAACTCGATCGATCATGCCCGTGAGGGGATGGACTCGCCCCTGGGGACGGTAGATGCCGGGCATGGTGACATCAAGGGTTTCGGCAGCGAGTTGGGATTGAATGAGAGCGGCTTGGAGTTGGGATTTCTTGTCATCGAGGAGAGTTTGCAGAGATTCTTTCACCTCGTTGGCTAAGGCTCCGATCCGGGGGCGATCGTCTGCCCCTAGCTGCCCCATCCCCCGTAGGACTACGGATAGTTGCCCCTTTTTACCTAGGTAATTGATCCGCACCTGCTCTAGGGACTCAAGGTCACTGAGGTTGGCGATCGACTCTAGGGCGGTAGTTTTCAGGGCTGCCAGTTCGGTCTCAATCTGGCTCAGGGAAGAAGTAGTCATGGTTGCCGTAGTAATTATATTTACTTAAATTATTGCTTAATATCAATAATCCTAGACTAGGTTCTTATCTTTGCTAAAACATTTCTCAAAAAAGGTTCTCAAAAAAGGCTCTCAAAAAGGGGAAATATTGAGCAGACGAGAGGGATAAAGTAGACAAAAAGCAAGTGAAACCCAGATAAAAAGGGGCTGAAAGGCAGTAGTCGATCGCACCCTTTGCTAAAATCTTGGTTAATCTCAAAACTTGACTTAGAAAATTTACCATAATTTTTTTTAGCTTATATGCGCATAGCTCTATTCACAGAAACTTTCCTGCCCAAGGTAGACGGGATTGTCACTCGGCTGCGACACACGATCGAGCATCTCCAAAAAAGTGGTGACCAAGTGTTAGTGGTGACTCCCGAAGCAGGACTGCGGGAATATATGGGGGCGGAGGTCTATGGGGTTCCCAGTTTTCCTTTTCCCCTATACCCAGAGCTAAAGGCAGCCTTGCCTAGACCAGCGATCGGCCAGAAACTCCAAGAATTTCAACCAGATATTATCCACGTAGCTAACCCGGCGATTATTGGTGTGGGGGGGATCTATTACGGCAAAAAATGGGGGATTCCCATCTTGGCTTCCTACCATACCCATCTGCCCCAATACCTGCAACACTACGGACTGGGAATGCTGGAAGATACCCTCTGGGGACTCCTCCGCCTTGCCCACAATCAGGCAGAATTGAATCTCTGTACTTCAACAGCCATGGTGCAAGAACTCCGGGATCACGAAATTGAACGGGTAGCCCTGTGGCAGCGGGGGGTAGATACAGAAACCTTTAATCCAAGTTTAGCCAGCATGGAAATGCGAAAACGTCTGTCCCAGGGTCATCCAGAGGCTCCATTATTGCTTTATGTCGGCAGGTTGGGGGCAGAAAAAGAGATCGATCGCATCAAGCCCGTCCTCGCAGCCATTCCCCAAGCCCGCCTTGCCCTCGTGGGTGATGGGCCCCATCGGCAGTTTTTGGAAGAACATTTTGCAGGCACGGCAACAAATTTTGTGGGTTATCTGTCTGGAAAGACGTTAGCGGCTGCCTACGCTTCGGCGGATGTGTTTGTGTTTCCCTCCCGCACAGAAACTTTGGGGTTAGTTTTGCTAGAAGCCATGGCAGCGGGTTGCCCTGTAGTGGCGGCGAACTCGGGGGGGATTCCCGATATTGTCCAAGATGGAGTCAATGGCTATTTATTTGATCCCGGAGATGAACAGGGAGCGATCGTCGCCACCCAAAAACTCCTCAATGACCCCACCCAACGGGAAACTCTCCGCCGCAGTGCCCGCACCGAAGCCGAAAAATGGGGCTGGGCCGCCGCCACCCAAACCCTCAAAAACTATTACCAAAAAATCCTCACCAAAACTCCCTAAGCTCTTAACCCTAGTTCAGCCCTCGCTTCCCTAATTCTTGGTCAACTAATTCTTAAACTAGTTATAGATGTAAATGTGGGCAAGGCTCGCCCGACCAAACTTCCTAAGTTTCTTCCAAACCCCCAAGCACCCCCATTATTCTTTACCTCCTCTACCTCCCTGTACCTCCTTTACCTCCTCTACCTTCTTTACCTCCTTCACTCCTCTCCTACCATGCTCCCTACCAAAACTCTCTCCCTCACCCTCCTAGCCCTCAGTTCCTATTTCATTACCGCCCCTGCCTTTGCTCTGCCCGGACAGACCCGCCAAGAAGTGGCTGCTTGGATTCGCTCCAATCCTTCCCTGACTCCGGCTCTCGGAGATGGATTAACCGTCAGACGATTTAACACCGCCACTCAGCGTTTTTTATTCAATGCTTCCGTGCTACCAGTTACTTCTGTGTTTGATGTGAGTGACAACAATAATATTATCCGCCGGGAACAAATTTCTTTTTATGATGTGATTAATGGGATTTCAGTCGATCGCCTCGAAGAATCCCTCCGGGTCATCTATGGGGCTGATATTTATCAAGATTATTTTCTGGCAAGAGTGATCTATCAATACCCCAGTCCAGAACAGGTAGCCCTTGCCCAAAGACAGAATCTGCCCCTATTGTCAGCCCGCCGGGGAGAGTTACGCTTGGGCGATCGCTTTGGTTATTGGCTAGAAACCACCAGAGGCAGCAATGAAACGGGAGCCAATGGGCAGATCACAATTTTTCTGCGAGAAGACCTCGATCAATTAGAGAGCGAACTCCGCAACAATAACAACTAGTTAGTATAGCGATTCTGAATCATTCTAAACATCATTCTCAACCTGATTATGATGAGGCAATTATTTCCGGGTCAGCGAAGGCTGACTTTGCCCTTGTAACAGCGTTTTTAACCACCATAGATAGGTGGCGATAGGGAAGATGAGATTAATTAGAAGACTGTCTCAAAATATTGTAGCCGGGCGCAGTTTCAAAAAAAGGCTCAGCACTATTAAGACACCTGTTGAGAGCCTCTGACAAGTCCTCTTGGTGATTATCTTGGAAGTAAGTATATTCTTGGGGTGAGTTGTTATTGTTGGTGATGAGCAGATTACTACCGCTCTGACTAAGAGTGATGGTCTGCCCGTATTGTCGCCAGCCATCGATCGCCAAGGAGCCATTTTCTAGGGACAGAGAGCCAGTAGTCTCGCCTACAGCCACACCATAGCGTCCAGAGGGGACAGAAAACCCTGCATAGCAAATTCGATTTCCTTGATGGGCGATCGTGATGTAACGAGAACCAACGTTGTAAGTACCGGGGTTGAGGGTAGGCAGTTGGTCAGAGGGAAGGGGATTAATAATCTGTTGTTGTTTGATGTGGGCATGGGCGGGTTGTCTCCATCCTATTAAGGCTTGGGTAGCTAGGGAGATACCAAGATTAAAGGAGATACCAAAATTAAATAAGACAAATAAAAAAATAGGCGATCGCATTCAGATTTGTACCGTGATTTTTACTAGATTTTATCTCATCCAACTTGCGGCTGTACACGCATCTATAAATTCATGAAAATTAAATTCATTAGAATTTCAGGCTCCGTGAGGGCGATTCATTTGCATTAAGCAATCGTAAATGACAACAATCTACTAATTTAGATAATTTAAGCCAAAACTAAATAAAATAATTATCATATTCAGAATGCTTGAAATAAAATCTTGGTGTGACTACTATTAAATCTTAGAGTTACAAAATCTAGAGACTGAATCACAGGCTTAGACTAAAACCTAAATCTAAGTTTTCATGAAACTCAAAATGTAGATGCAGGGTTCAACTTGCAGCTACCTGTACCTAATTGTATAAATTGATTCTAGACTAAAGTCTAGATTTAGCTCTAAAATTAGGCTCAAATTGAATTTAAACTTGAATTCAAACTTAGATTTAATCTAGATTTATCCTAGTCTGCTAACCTAGTAAGCAAATAAACCCAGAAAATAATTTGTGAGTAAACTTATAAAATACGGCTAAGAATTTGCTTATTTTGCTCATAGAGTACATTGGCACTAACCTATAGCTCTGTAAAATACTCCCCAATTATTACTTGCTCTTAAATTGAAGGCTTCTGCTAAAGAGAAACTATATGACAGCTGCATCTCCTAAACGTCAGACCCTGGATGCCCGTGAAACCACCATTGATGTGGTGGTGGAAACCGCTGATACCCCTAGCGATAACCAAGGACATCAACCCAAGCCAAGTTCTTCCAGTGCCTTAGTTAATACCAAGGGCAATTTCTCTGCCTACCTTGCTCCCCTCAACCAAGATACCTTTAAGCAGGTGGTCAATGGGGTAGAGGACAAGTTGGTGGTGATGAATCAAACCCTTTCGATGCTGGATGATATTCTCAGCAGCCAAGGATTTGACGGGATTCTTGATGAAATGCTCCAGTCCATTAGTCTCAAAACTGGGGAGCTTTTGGGGGCAGACCGGACGACTATATTTTTGTTGGATGAAGAGAAGCAACAACTCTGGTCGATCGTCGCCAAGGGCAGTGGCGGTGGCTCCTTTGAAATTCGGATTAATGCTGACCAGGGGATCGCCGGGGAAGTGGCAACCTACAAGCGAGTGGTGAATATTCCCTACGACTTTTTTGATGATCCCCGCTCTGGAGCTGCGAAGGTGCAGTACGAAAAAACTGGCTACCGGACTTATACCATGTTGTGTTTGCCCCTCGTCGGAGAGGACGACAAACTAGTGGCGGTGGTGCAGTTGTTGAATAAGCTAAAGAAGGACAATGACCCAGTTTCGGAACTAGACCAACGCATTGACTACACCGGATTTACCCAAGCAGATGAGGCTCTATTTGCTGATTTTGCCCCTTCCATTCGTTTGATCTTAGAATCTTCCCGCTCTCTTCGGAAGGCAACTCAACGCCAGCGCGCTGCCGAAGCCTTGATGACGGCGACCCAATCCCTAAGCCAGAGTAGCCTTGATTTGGAAGAAACCCTCGGCAAGGTGATGGATGAAGCAAAAAAACTCATGGGAGCCGATCGCAGTACCCTGTGGTTGATCGACAAAGAAGCAAGTCAACTGTGGACGAAAATTCCCATTGCTGGGGAACTGAGGGAAATTCGGATTCCTTTGGGGGCTGGGTTTGCTGGACAGGTGGCTACTAGTGGAGAACCTGTGAATATTGGTTTTGACCTTTATGATCATCCCAATTCCCAAACTTCTAAGGATACGGACAAGAGATCGGGCTACCGGACTTGCAGTATGCTCTGTATGCCCGTGAAAAATGGGGATGGAGAACTAATTGCCGTTACCCAGCTCATCAATAAACTCAAGCAGGGGGAATATCCTCCCTACGATCCAGAAAACTGGCCCACGGCTCCCGATTGCTGGAAAGCAGGGTTCGATCGCAGTGACCAAGAATTTATGGAAGCCTTCAATATCCAAGCTGGGGTCGCTCTCCAAAATGCCAAACTCTTTGCCACCATCAAGCAACAGGAGCAAATGCAACGGGATATTCTCCGCAGTTTATCTGATGGGGTCATTTCCACAGCCAAGGATGGCAAGATTATTGCTGCCAATGAAAAAGCCAAGGAACTACTGGGCTTAAAAGTCGAAGACAAGATCGAAGGCAGACTGGTGGCGGAGCTAGTTTGGGTGAAGGAAAAGCTAGACAAAAATAATCCTGAAAAAAGTCCCAACAAGTTTGTCCAGTGGTTCCAAAATGCCCTCAATCCCCAAGAAGAAAAGAACCGGGAGCAATACTACCCAGACCAAATTTTGCAATCTACTGGTACCGAGCAGCACAGTGTGAATATTTCGATTAATACGATCGCTGATGCCACCGATTCCACCAGGGTCAACGGAGCCTTGGTGATCATGGAAGATATCAGTGATGAAAAACGCCTGAAAACTACCATGTATCGCTACATGAACCAAGATCTGGCGGAGCAACTCATCAGTGGTGGAGAAGCTATGCTGGGCGGCGACCTCAAGGATGTATCTGTCCTCTTTTCAGATATTCGCAGCTACACCACCCTCACGGAAAAAATGTCCCCAGAGGATGTGGTGACGATGCTCAACGAATACTTTGAAGACATGGTGGATGCTTTGTTTAGCTTCAAGGGAACCCTAGATAAGTACATCGGTGATGCCATGATGGCGGTCTTTGGTTCACCCCTGCCTTTGGATGATCACCAGTGGATGGCGGTGCAAACGGCGGTGGAGATGCGGAAACGCCTAGTTTTATTCAATAATAAGCGGGTGGTAGAAGGGCATATTCCCATTTCCATCGGCATTGGTATCCACTCAGATAAAGTCTTGGGGGGCAATATTGGCTCTAGTCGGCGGATGGAGTACACAGCGATCGGAGACGGGGTTAACTTGGCTTCTCGGTTAGAAGGAGCTAGTAAACAGTACGGTTGCGACATTGTGATCAGTGAACAAACCTATCATCCCTGTAAAGACCGGATTTGGGCAAGGGAACTAGATTACATTAGAGTCAAGGGGAAAACTCAACCTGTGAGTGTCTACGAATTAGTGGGACTACGGGATGAAACTGTACCTGAGCAAAAGATTAAAGTCCTTGACCACTATGCAAAGGGGCTAGATTTATACCGGAAGCGACAATTTGCTAGGGCGATTGGTGAATTTGCCACAGTGGCAGAAATTGACCAAAAAGACAAATCTGCGGGACTGCACATGGTTCGCTGTCAGCACTGGCTTACCAATCCTCCACCCGATGATTGGGATGGCTCTTGGGGTATGACGGAAAAATAAAACTACGGCTTAACCCGATCGTTAGCTCAAGAATCAATAACTCAAGAATCAATTCAAGAATTAATTTAGGAGCTATGGCAGTCCTAAATGATTTCACCCGCCGCCGGCGGGTGGAATAACCTACCAGCAGCAATCTAATTTAGAAAATAATTTAGGATCGCTATATCTAAGAAACTAATTTCAGGACATTTTTGTAACTAATTTGTAACTTAGATGGTATGCTGAAGAGCAATTTAGGATCTTTTGGAAAGCTGTAGTTTCCATGGAACTTAAAGATGAAGATATAACTCTGATCAACTACCTAGCTAGGCACTGTCTGGTATGTAGCCGTTAGGGTTCTAGCTAAATCATTAATCTTGGTGTAGGGGAGAAGCTGAGTGCAAAATAGCATGATACCAGCCACGGAAACTCAGGAATTGGGAAAAACTTCTCCCATTCGAGTGGGTGTCATCGGCGTAGGCAATATGGGGCAGCATCATACTCGTGTCCTCAGTTTTATGAAGGACGTGCAATTGGTCGGGGTGGCAGATTTGAATGTCGATCGAGGGATTGACACCGCTAGCAAGTATCGAGTCCGTTTTTTTGAAGATTACCACGACCTTTTGCCCCATGTGGATGCAGTGTGCGTGGCAGTACCGACTCGGTTGCACCATGAGGTGGGCATGACCTGTCTTAATGCCGGAGTTCATGTCTTGATCGAAAAACCGATCGCTGCCAGTATTGCCGAAGCCGAATCCCTTGTTAACGCGGCGGCGGCGGCTCAAAAAATCTTACAAGTAGGACATATTGAGCGTTTTAATCCTGCTTTTGCAGAACTGAGTAAAGTATTAAAAACTGAAGAACTCCTCGCCCTCGAAGCCCACCGCATGAGTCCCTATTCCCAACGGGCTAATGATGTGTCGGTAGTTTTGGATTTTAATGATCCATGATATTGATCTACTTTTGGAATTGGCTGCGTCTCCGGTGGTGAAACTGACAGCTAGTGGCAGTAGAGCCGAGGATTCTGGTTATTTGGATTATGTAACCGCTACCCTAGTCTTTGCCAACGGCATTGTCGCCACCCTCACAGCGAGCAAAGTTACCCACAAAAAGATCCGCCGGATTGTCGCCCATTGCCAAAGCTCGCTAACAGAGGCAGACTTCCTCAACAATGAGATTTTAATTCATCGCCAGACTACGGCTAATTGCATGACTGACTATGGGCAGGTGCTTTATCGGCAAGATGGTTTAATTGAAAAAGTCTACACCAGTAATATTGAACCCCTCCATGCAGAGTTGGAGCATTTTGTCAGTTGTGTCCGGGGCGGGAATCAGCCTTCGGTGGGCGGGGAGCAGGCTCTAAAGGCTCTCCGTCTAGCTAGCTCGATCGAGCAAATGGCTCTAGATGGACAAATTTGGCAGCATCAATCCCCAGAAGAGTCTCCTATCAGAACTCAAGATAGCAACATCTTAAGTTATTAGAGCAATAGTTGGTTGCCAAGAAATTACTCGTTCTTGGGTAAGCCATGCTGCATATCTGAAGGCTTGCCGAATATCTTCTGGTTCAAGGTAGGGATAGTCGGCAATAGTTTCTGAGGGAGATAAACCATTGGCAGTGAGGTTGACAATAACAGAAACAGGGTTCCGCATTCCCCGAATACAGGCTTGTTCTGCCATGATTTCGGTATCAAAAGTTAGGCGATCGAGGCTAGTTATTACATTCATTAATTAACCCCCCCGTAAGTTTTCATACTCATAAAATAAGCCATTAGAATGCTTTGTCTATCCTCATTTTATCGAATCACACCCGTCTCAACCTCCTAGCTCATCGTACTTTGCCTTGATGGTTTGCATATCTTGCCACATCTGCCACTTGGGGCTGCCCTGCTCCCGGCTAGGATTGCGTAAAAGGTAGGCAGGATGGTAAATCGGCATACATAACCTGCCCTGCCACTGGATCCATGTCCCCCGGATTTTGGTGATTCCCTGCTTCACCCCCGTCAAACCCCGCACAGCAGTGGCTCCCGTCAGCAGAATAATCTTCGGGTCTACGAGGCGAATTTGTTCCATCAGGTACGGAATACAGGCGGCGATTTCCTCCGGCGTGGGGACTCGGTTCTCTGGCGGTCGACACTTGCCAATATTGCAAATATAAATATCTTTCTCCGTACTCAAATTCACGCTGGCGAGAATTTTTCTAATAGCTGCCCCGATCGACCCACAAAAGGTAGTCCCTGCTCATCCTCATGCTGCCCCGGAGCTTCCCCGATGATCATAATCTTGGCTTGGGGATTGCCCCGGCTCACCACCACATTTGTCCGGCTTTGGCTCAGGGCGCAGCGATCGCACATCCGACAATGGATCGCCAGTTCCTCCAGATTTTCGTAAGTACCGGGGGGAATCGGAATTTTCTTGGAGGTCGGAATTAGATCAAAATCAACCTCTGGGCTTGCTGAGTCGATCGCTGGTGTAATAGCTGGCTTAGAAGTGGAGTTGGGCAGCAGAGTCTGGGATTCTGGGTCGAGGTCAAATAAATTAAGCTGGTCGGGTTCGGGCATGGAGATTATCAGGAGTCGAGTGGGCAAGTTTGTTTTGATCTAGTTTAACGTGAGTTCGGGATAGGAAATATCTCTGATATCATTTTACGAAAACCATATAGCGATCCTCAATCATTTTCTGAGTTAGATTGCTGCTGGTAGGTGATTCCACCCGCCTGCGGCGGGTGGAAATCATTTAGGACTGCTATAGCCATTATCGCTGGCTGAGCGAAGTCGAAGCCCAAACCCCACCACAAGTCTTTGATCGAGTATCTGAATTGATAGTAAAAATTATCCCTTCGACTCCGCTCAGGGAACTTCTCTAGGCTTAGGTTCAGGGCTTGTCCTTAAATAGCAAGACATTTTCTGAGCTAAGTAGCAATTAATACAGTTATCTAGAACTTAACCGATTACTATACAGTCAACAAAAATTCAAATAAAAATTGCATCTAGGGTTCCAGTTTAGTTATTGATCTTAACTAGTAAATATTATTAGTAAATATTACTAGTTGAAATGGCTGAATGTTTGCACCGAGAGAAGCAAGCCAATAGGAAATTAGACAGATTTAACTGAAGTTTAATTAAGAAGTTTAATTAAGAAGTTTAATTAAATTTAACTAAGTTTAACTAGTTTTAATTAATTGGTAACACGGCGGGATAAAAGCCCGGGAGATACGATCGGCATCAATGTTGTGCTGCTATCTCTTGGGTTTTTGCATTCATAATTTTTTAACTCAACGATTTAGATCAGTCGCACCTCAGCCAACTCAAACTAACTCAAACTAACTCAAACTAAATTTAAACTATATTCAAACCCTATGACTGAAACATCCGCATCTTCTCCGCCGAATCCAGATTTGAATGGGTCTTCTACTGAAGCTAGTCGAGCCTTAGAACTAGAAGCCCAACTGCCCCTCACCGGTTGGCAACAGGAAGTGTCCCGTGGTTTGGAGTATGGCTTAGAAGCCGCCCCTAGTATCAAGGATCGATCGATTCCCACTTTTTCACGGGGAGAGTTACCCCACTACGCCGGGATTAATACCTTCATGAAGGCTCCTTATGTGGAAGATGTCCGCAAAGTTGGCGAGTACGATGTTGCCATTATGGGCGTTCCCCACGATTCTGGGACTACCTACCGCCCCGGCACTCGGTTTGGGCCCCAAGGTATCCGCCGGATTTCGGCTCTGTATACTCCCTATAATTTTGAACTGGGCATTGACCTACGGGAACAAATTACCCTCTGTGATGTGGGGGATGTGTTTACGATTCCGGCGAATAATGAAAAATCCTTTGATCAAATTTCTAAGGCGATCGCCCACGTTTTTAGTTCTGGAGCCTTTCCCATTACCCTCGGTGGGGATCATTCCATTGGCTTTCCGACGGTGCGGGGGATTTGTCGCCACTTGGGGGATAAAAAAATGGGGATTATTCACTTCGATCGCCACGTAGACACCCAAGAAACAGACCTCGATGAACGGATGCACACCTGCCCTTGGTTTCATGCTACGAATATCAAAAATGCGCCGGCAAAAAACTTGGTGCAGTTGGGGATTGGGGGTTGGCAAGTTCCCCGTCAAGGGGTGAAAATCTGTCGAGAACGGGCTACTAATATTCTCACGGTGACGGATATTGTCGATCGAGGTTTAGATGCGGCGGTAGATTTTGCCCTAGAGCGAGCCTTGGATGGCACCGATTGCGTGTATATCAGCTTTGATATTGATTGCATTGATGCCGGATTTGTCCCCGGTACTGGCTGGCCGGAACCCGGCGGTTTATTGCCCAGAGAAGCCCTTTATCTCCTCGGCAAAATCATCCAAAAAGCTCCCGTTTGTGGTTTAGAAGTGGTGGAAGTTTCCCCTCCCTACG
Organism: Coleofasciculaceae cyanobacterium SM2_1_6; assembly: GCA_012031635.1. Lineage (GTDB taxonomy): Bacteria > Cyanobacteriota > Cyanobacteriia > Cyanobacteriales > JAAUUE01 > JAAUUE01. The sequence continues at coordinate 23,437 of JAAUUE010000010.1, forward strand.
ATGTGAGTGATATGACTTCTCTATTAGCAACTAGGGTAATTTGTGATGCCATGGCTCACCTTGTCTTGTCGGGACAATTACCCAGAAAAACTATACCAACTTATATTCACGCCGAGGGACAACCAGATCCCGAAGATAACTGGAGTTAGGAGGTTAATATCCCTAGGGAAAAACTATGCACGAAACTGACATGACTAAGGCGCTAATTATGACTATCAAAGATTGGTATTTCTCTCAAGAATCATCACCCCAAATTCAAAAAGTCCATTTAGTGGTGGGCAAGTTTACCTGTGTGGAACCTGTTAGTTTGCAATTCACCTTTCGATCGCAGACTCAAAATACTTTTCTGGATGGGGTGGAATTAGTAATTAAAGAAACGCCATTAATTGCTTTTTGCCATACTTGCCAACAGGAATACCAGCCAGAAATTGGAATTAGTTATGCTTGCCCAGGGTGTAATAAACCCATGGAAGATATTCGATCGGGGCGGGAATTAAGGATCGATCGTCTAGAGTGTCTAGAGTCTCAACAGATGGAAGTTGCATCTATTTAGTCTGGGTAAATCTAGTTAATAATCTAATTAATTTAGAGTCAATCTACCAAACTTCTTTTTACTTTTTACCTTTTACTTTTTACTTTACTAATTCTATGCACCAAACCTTTGACGCTGCCCTCGAAATAAATCTGCTTCATGCCAACCAAGCCGGAGCCGACCACAATCGGCAGCATTTTGATCAGTGGGGAATTACCTGCCTGAATATTATGAGTAGTCCCGGTGCTGGCAAAACTGTTCTCCTCGAAAAAACCCTAGCTGCCCTCAGTAAACAGTTAAAAATTGCGGTCATCGAAGGGGATATGACTACCCAGTTAGATGCCGATCGATTACGTCAGTACGGAGTACCAGTGATTGCCATTACCACCGGACGTTCCTGTCACCTAGATTCCCAAATGGTAGCTGGAGGTATTCATCAATTAGCCAAGGATTATCATCCCGAAGATTTTGATTTAGTCCTAGTAGAAAATGTGGGAAATCTAGTATGTCCTGCGGAATTTGAAGTAGGGGAACATGGCAAAGTTGCCCTTTTAAGTATTACCGAAGGAGAAGATAAACCCTTAAAGTATCCCATTATGTTTCAAGAGGCAGACTGTGTATTGATTACCAAAATGGATTTGGCTCCTTATTTAGAAATTAATGTCGATCGCATCATCAATAACATTAGACAAATCAATCCCTATGCCATGATTATTCCCCTTTCTGGCAAATCTGGAACTGGAATGCTTACTTGGTTTGATTGGCTAAAACAACAGGTGACAACTCCCCATGAAATTCCTAAAACCTTAGGAGCCTATGCTATCACTTAGTAGTTAATTGTTAAAGATTAATTAGATATCAATTAATTCTCAATTCCCCAAAATTTTTCTAGTCTAGCCTGTAATCAAACAACCAAAATCGGAGATTCAGTTATGAAAATTAAGCGTTTTTTATCGATATTTGCCATGTTTTGTTTGAGCTTATTAATTGTAGTTGGTTGTAACCAAGCACCATCTAGTAATAGCTCTAATGCGACAGGAAATAATGCCTCAGTGGCGAGTCCTGTCAGAAAAGGGTTTAGTGCGTGGCCGGGTTGGTTTCCTTGGCAGGTAGCGATGGAGCAGAAACTATTTGAGGCAAACAATGTCACGGTTGAACTGAAGTGGTTTGATGGTTATCTTGATTCTATTAATGCGTTTGCTGCGGGGCAGCTAGATGCCAATAGCCAGACTCTCAATGATACGATTAGCTCGATCGCCGCCGGAGCAGATCAAGTAGTTGTGTTAGTCAATGACAACTCCACTGGAAATGATCAAATTATTGTCAGAGAAGGGATTAATACTGTTGCAGATCTGAAGGGTAAAACCGTAGCGATCGAAGCCGGGACGGTGGATCATTTTCTTTTGTTATTAGGACTCAAAAAAGCCGGATTAGCAGCCAGTGATGTGCAGATTAAACCCCTAGAAACCGGGGCGGCGGCAGCAGCTTTTGTGGCAGAACAAGTGGATGCTGTGGGTGTATTTGCTCCTTTTACAACTCAAGCCTTAAAGCGGGCAGGTAGCAAGGTTTTATTCACTTCCAAGGAGTTTCCGGGGGCAATTCCCGATCATTTAGTTGTCAGTCGCAAAATGGTAGAAGAACGTCCCCAAGAAGTCCAAGGCTTAGTTAATACTTGGTTTGCCACCCTAGATTTCACTAGCAAAAATAAAGGAGATGCAACCAAAATTATGGCAAAACGGGCAGGGGTTTCGGAGGCTGAATATCAAGAATATGATGCTGGCACAACTATTTTTAGTATTCAAGATAATCTCAAGGCTTTTGCTCCCGGAACTGACATGACTTCTCTTAGTTATGCTGCGGAAGAAATTAGTAAGTTCTTGTTAGATGCTGGATTAATTAAAGCTAAACCAGACCTAGGAAAAATGTTTGACGATCGCTTTGTTAAAGCCTATAAACCCAGCTAAGAAATATCATTTATTTTAGCTTAGTGGGTTGGTTTTTTAAGGTGGGCATTGCCCACCTACGGTTTCAGCTAAATCATCTCAATCAAAAACTTATGGCTAATTATACCTCTGGAGATTCATCCCCGCCCAGAATGCTTGCTCCCTCAGTGTTTTGGAGAATTGCGGAAGATATTCCTAAACCTTTAAGCCGAGTATTATCTTGTCTGTCGATCGCCATGCCGTTTTTCCTGTGGCTGATTATTGCCAGCACTGGAGTTGTGGATAAATTATTTCTGCCTAGTCCGACCCAAGTTCTGCAAGCTTTCTGGGATTTGTGGACACAGGAAGATTTGGCAAAGGATATTATTTTTAGTTTATTTCGAGTCGGGTCAGGTTTTTTATTAGCAGCTAGTGTGTCTATTCCCCTAGGAATTTTGATGGGAACTTTTCCCAGTATTCGAGCCATATTTGAGCCGTTAATTGGCTTAGTCCGCTATATGCCTGCCTCTGCGTTTATTCCCTTATTAATTCTCTATTTTGGGATTGGGGAAACACCAAAAATTTTATTGATTTTCATTGGGACTTTATTCTTTAATACCCTGATGGTCATGGATGCCGTGAAGTTTGTGCCGAAGGAATTAATTGAGACGACTTATACTCTGGGCGGTAGGAGATTCCAAGTGTTACTTCAGGTGATTTCTCCCTTTATTTTGCCCAATATTATTGATGCAGCCCGGGTCAATATGGCGGCTTCTTGGAACTTAGTAATTGTCTCGGAATTGGTGGCGGCAACGGAGGGTTTGGGGCGGAGAATTACGGTGGCACAACGTTTCTTAAAAACTGATCAAATTTTTGCCGGAGTAATCATGATTGGGCTAATTGGGTTGACGATCGATCTATTGTTTCGGTTACTACAGCAAGTTAGTTGTAAATGGTCTATCAAATAATTAGCTAATCAAACAATTACCATACCACTAATAATTTCAATTGATTTTAATAAAACTATAAAACCCGAAAAACTAAGAAATTTATGCACTTAACCATCTCCAATTTATCGAAGGAATTTTTTACAAAAAGGGGCAGAATCCTCGCGCTCCAAGATATTAATATGCATATTGGTGAGGGGGAATTTGTGACGGCGGTGGGGGCTTCTGGGTCTGGGAAGTCTACTTTGTTGCGGATTGTGGCGGGTTTGGATGCACCGAGTTTGGGGGAAGTGTGTGTGGATGGTGTGCCAGTGATTGGGTCAGGGGCCGATCGAGGTTTGGTTTTTCAGCGCTATAGTCTTTATCCGTGGCTGAATGTGGCTGATAATGTGGGGTTTGGCTTGAAGTTGCAGGGAGTTGCCAAAAAAATCCGCCAAGAAACCGTGAATTACTATCTAGAAGTTGTGGGTTTAACCAAGTTTGCCCAAGCCTTACCGCAGGAACTATCGGGAGGGATGAGACAACGGGTAGCGATCGCCAGAGCCTTGGCTTCTAAGCCGAAAATCTTGTTATTAGATGAACCCTTTGGGGCGTTGGATGTGCAAATTCGGGAAGTGATGCAGCAGTTTCTTTTGGAAGTTTGGCAACGGACGCAGACTACTATTTTGTTGATTACCCACGATGTGGAAGAGGCGGTGTTTCTTTCCCAGCGCATCTATGTTTTGAGTTCCCATCCCGGCACTGTCAAGCAAGAGTTAGTGATTAATTTGGGGAGCGATCGAACCCTAGAAACTAAACGCCATCATAA
>JAAUUE010000293.1 GCA_012031635.1 Coleofasciculaceae cyanobacterium SM2_1_6
TTGCAAGACGTGGAGCCTTGGCTCTATCTCCTGAGGTTCGGCCCTAGCTAAGCTATCGATCGCCACCCCCAAAATCAGGGGAAATGCGGGGCTGGGGTCTTGAGTAAGGAGCAAAACTCGCCGCCCTTGACTAGCTAGTTTCTTGGCTACGGCGATCGCCACCGTAGTTTTTCCAGTTCCCCCCTTACCCAAAAAAGTTAAAATCAACGCCATGAAATTCTCCCAACCCTTAGTCTGAATTTATTCTAGCAAGTACGTATAGACACACTGGTAGGGTGGGCATTGCCCACCTTACGCCATCCACATAAGATTTTATTTTGCGTAAGTCCTATATTAAGCAAGTTTTAACTCATCATCAAAGAACCAAGTGGCAGTTTTATCATTAAATTCCACCACTAAGCCCACGCCGCTACCATCAACCATTTTGTAGCCCGTAATTATACCTATCTGTCCTAACTTCCCTACCACTTCCGCAGGAACACGATCGCGCAACCGACAAACCTTAACTTTCTGACCAATTTCCATGTTACTTCTCTATACAATTAATCGGATCAATTAACCGAGTCACATTTTAGCTGAATTGAGCGACTCAAGTAAAGCAAACTACAAGCCCAAGTCTACAGCGACGCGGTGGGCGCAGGCAAAGCCAGAAAAAGCCACCGCATTGAGTCCCTGCCCCGGAAAGGTGCTATCGCCGACACAGTATAAACCGGGAACAGCCGTGCGGTTGAAGGGCATTCCTAATAAGCCCCAGAGTTTCTTGGTGGGAATCGGACCATAGGTGCCATCTTCTCTGCCCAAAAAGCGGCGGTGCGATCGAGGCGTGCCTACTTCCATAAAGTCCAAGCCCTGATCCAGTCCGGGGAAGATTTTTTCGAGGCGATCGATTAACTTTCCGGCTGCCGCTTCCTTCTGTTGCTCATAATCTTGAGGGGATAAGCCCCGCCACTCTGCTACCCAGCTAGGGGTAAAGGTATGGACAATGTGATAGCCCGCCGGAGCCAAACTGGGGTCTAACAAAGTCGGGATCGACACGAAAATTGTCCCCAAGGACTCTTCCATCGTTGCCCAATCTTCCAAAAGGATATGATGGCATTCGGTGCCGGGGGGTAAAACTTCTGCCTGCACGCCGAGATGGACTGAAAGAAAGCTGGGGGATTTTTGGTAGCGTTTTTGCCAATTCTTTTCTGCTTGGGGCATGGCCGCCGCCGGAAGCAATTTCTCAAAGGTATCCCAGCGGGTGGCATTGGAGATCACTCTCTTGGCTCGGTATTCCTGCCCTGATACGAGTTTTACCCCCACAGCTTGCCCATTTTCGAGGAGAATTTCGGCAACCTTGGCCTTGTAGACAATTTTTCCCCCGGCTTTTTCTAGTCCTGTGGCTAACTTTTGGGCGATCGCTCCCACCCCGCCCTGGGGATAGTTAATCCCTCCGTAGTGGCGATCGGCAAACACCATCCCGGCATTAATCATGGGCGTTTTTTCGGCGGGCATCACTGACCAAATGTAACATTCCATGTCAATGAATTTCAGGAGCAGAGGGTCGGAAATATAGCGCCGGGCCATATCTCCCGCATTTTGGGGCAGGTATTGAGCTAAACCAAGGCAAGCTAAGGGATTCTGGAAAAAGACCCTAGTTAAATAGCCCAATTCCTCTAGGGATAATAACTCCATGGCATTGAGGCAGTTAAATACTTTCCAGCATTCTCCATAAAATTTTCTAATCCCCTGCTCTTCGTGGGGAAATCGATCGATCAGTTCCCGGAGAAATTTTTCGTAGTCTCGATGGACTTTGATGTCTAATCCTTGGGGCAGATGGTAATGAACTTGGACTGGATCCGGGATGGTTTCCAGACTTTCCCCAACGGCTGCTAAAGCTCTAGTCAGCAGGTTCGTAGTCCCTTCCTTGCCAAACCCAAAAATCATCGAAGCTCCCACATCAAAACGGTAGCCCGCTCGATCGAAATAACCAGAACTCCCCCCCGGAATCACATAACTTTCGAGGACTAATACCTTGGCTTGTTTGGCAGCCAGTTGAGTCGCCGTAACTAAACCCCCAATCCCTGACCCAATCACGATCGCATCAAACTCTTGGGGAACAGAATCCCTTGGTAAATCTTGGGAAAAATCTTGGGAAAAATCTTTTGATAAATTTGGTAAAAAAGTACTCATGTAACAGGATGTTAAATTTTTTCTAGTTTATCCTGTTCTCTAGATTTTTTCTAAACTTTTGTAACTTCTAAACTTGAACTCTGGGTTTAAGTACCGGGAAAAAGAAAAAAATAGGGCGAAATCAATCTGTAAATCCTCAAAAATACAGGTTGAAATCCCCCATCGATCGCTAAATTAAGAGAAGAACACTGCAATCAATATAAGAGCTAATGCAAGTATTTGTCAAGAGTATTGAGAATAATTTGCAATAATCTCAAGAAGATATTAGGTAAAACTCATACCTAGTGGGAGTTTAATCAGTCTGTGCTAGTTTGTGCTAGTCTCTGCTGGTTTAGATTTTTCACCAATATTCAAGAAATCCCGGACTTTCGCCAAATAAATTTCTGGAGCCTCTAGCATCGGGAAATGGGCAGTGGCAGGAATTTCGTAGTATTCCACATAGGGACTCAAGCTGGCGGCATTTTTCCCCATGGCAGCCGGAATAATAATATCTTTTTCCCCCGCAATTAATAAAGTAGGGGTCTGAATTTGGGCAAAGGCTTGGGGCATGACCTCAGAAGCGTGCTGGCTCACAGAGGTGTAAATAGTACCGAGGGCGGCTTCGTAATCAGCAGCGAGGAAATCAGCGAGGAACTCTTTGCCCACTTTTTCCGGGAGGGGCTTGTGGAGAAACCGAGCCATGAATAGTTGTCCGGCAAAGGGAACATACTGGAACCACTGGGGACGGAACTTAACAACATAACCCCCAAACTGGTGAAAAGCAGCAAAGGATTTGGCTTCGTAGGTAAAAATGCCACTACAGGTGAGGATGGCTTGTTTGACTCGATCGCCGTACATCCGCAGAAACAAAGTAGCGATGGAAGCCCCCACCGAATGCCCATTTAAGTAAACTTCTCCCAACTCCAACTGATCTAAAAGCAAATTCAGATCAATGGCGTACTCTTCCAAATCGTAACTAATCTCCCCAGTATCCTCAGTATTATCTTGGGTATTGTCTTGATTATTCCCTTGATTATTTCCTTGATTATTTCCTTGATGATGAATTTGAGAAACCGGGAACTGGGGCAGCTTCGATCGACCAAACCCCCGCAAATCGTAGAGCAAACAATCAAAATCTGCACTTAAGGCGATCGCCGTATCCTGCCAATAGCGAGCCGAGCCACCCCAACCATGAATAAACACCATCACAGGCTTTCCCCGCGTTCTCACCTCTGGAATCCACTGATAGTAATGCTCCACCCCCCGCACAGAAATATAGGCCATAAATAATTCAATAATTTTTCTTAAATCTTCCCAAAAGCCCGCTTACCGTTGGGTAAAACTGTTAGCCAGTTCATTTTTGCCTGTCCTAACTGCTCATCCGTCACCCTCGCTCCAGTCAAATTTGCCCCACTAAAATTAGCATTCTTAAGATTAGCTTGGCTCAGATTCGCCCCGATCAGGTTAGCACCCCGGAAAATGGCTCCCTCTAGATTGGCTTGATGAAAAAACGCCTTTTCTAAAATTGCATCTTGAAAATTTGCCCCCACTAGACTCGCTCGACAAAAATCAGCTTCCGTAAGATTTGCTTCCTGAAAATTAGTTCTGGCTAGCTTCGCCTGATTAAGAATAATCTTTCCCGATAAATCTATCTTTTGAAAATTTAACAAACTTAAATCTTGCCCTGCAAAATCTCGCCTGCCCTTCATATAAGCCGTCATAAATGATTGGTAATCTAGCTTGGGTTGGGGTTTTGCTTTTCCTCCAGAGGAGCTTAAACTAGTCCGAGCCCTGCCAATGGTGTTGCCCCCTAGTTGCGCCGCCGTTTGGGGAGAGCCGCCACCAGATTGTTGCAGCCTTGCCCGTCTGGCCCGGATTGCCTCGGCCATACCTCCAGCCCCGCTATTTCTGGAAGAGCCAGCAGTTCCCGGTCCCGCCAAATCTCCCGAAGAAGGCGCTCCTCCCTGTCGCCGATAGACAGGGTTGGGCTTGGGGGGAGTGTTACTTTTGGTTGCTAATCCTTGGGCAAGGCTGTCTAGGTACGGCTCCATCTCCATATCTCGAAAAATACTATCAATAGATTGATAGCGATGACGGACTGAGGCTTCAAGGAGTTTTTTCAAGACATTAGCAAAATGATCGCTAATATTCACGTACTGCTGCCACATCATTTCCCCAGTGGCGGGGTTGTAGTCAATATCCTTGGGAGATTTCCCTGTTAAGAGATAAATACAAGTCACCCCCACAGCGTAGAAGTCACTGGCGTAGACTGGACGCATTGCCATTTGTTCTGGAGGCGCAAAACCCGGAGTCCCGATCGCAAAATTAGTCAACGCCGTTTGCTCTGCATTCATGGCTCCCCCCGCCACATTCGGATCAATCTGACTATGTTTCACTGCGCCAAAATCAATCATCACCAGTTTCCGGTCTTGCTCTCGCCGGATCAGGTTGGCGGGCTTAATATCTCGATGGATTACCTTTTGACTATGAATATACCTCAAGAGAGGGAGGATTTCACTCAAGAATTGCTTTGCCCCTGCTTCACTGAAAGGTCCATTGCGCTTGACTTCTTGCTGGAGAGTATAACCTGCCACATATTCTTGGATAAGGTAAAACTGATGATCCTCCTCGAAATAATCTAAAAGACTAGGGATTTGGGGATGGTTGCCAATTTTTCCCAGAGTGCGAGCCTCCCGTTCAAATAATTCCCGGGCCATTTCCATTAACTGGGGAGCAGTGGTATTGGGGCGTAGTTGTTTGATCACACAACAGGGATCCCCCGGTAGAGTTACGATATTGGCGAGGTAGGTTGCTCCGAAGCCTCCTTGTCCCAAGGTTCTGCTAATACGATATTTGTCGCGCAGCAACAACTTAGAGCCGCAAGCTTCACAAGTTTTGGATCCGGGAGGGTTTTTAGGTTGAGGACAGTCTGGATTGAGGCAGTAGGTCATTGCTGCTTCCTAGGTAAGACACTATCTACACGACGAGCTAGATGCTAGAGACACATAATTGTCATATCTTTACTCATCTCTAATATAACTCTGTTTCGGCAAGAGTTAGGATGATGGGTGACGGGGGTTCTTGTCTATCTTAATCTAAAGTTAAGGTAAATTAACTCAGGTTTGGGATTAATAGCCAGATGTACCTACCTGATGAATGGAAGCACTCGCCCCCAGTTAAGCCATGATGAAATTTAATTTGCAATAGGCTTAAGATTTTTATTGACGGAGTTTATTGATCGAATGCTCCTTCAAAATCAATTATGGTCAATTAATGGTAGTTAATCAATGGTAATCAATTAATTTTAGTTAATATAGCAGTCCTAAATGATTTTACCCGCCGCCGGGTGGAATGACCTTTGTGGATGGATGGGGGAGCTAAAACCTGTTTTGACCTCAACAAATACACCAAGATCATTGCTGATGAGTTTGACTTTGCTGACAAGCTCAACTCTACCGCTAGACAAGCCAGGGCCGAAAGAATATGGGCTGCTATCACTAGATTCTACGAAAACTGTAAAAAGTGTTCACTGAGCGAAGCCGAAGTGAAGATATCTGGCAAGACTTGTACTGAGCGAAGTTGAAGTAAAGGATATCCCCAATTTCAGAAAAACTATAGATCAGTAGACCTCTTGCGTGAATAAGGAAAAAGCCCCTCATCCCCCAGCCCCTTCTCCCTAGGGAGAAGGGGAGTAAGAGGAAAGTCCCTCTCCCTAGGGAGAG